>CABPXX010000001.1 GCA_902461475.1 uncultured Eubacteriales bacterium
AAGCGCAAGATCATCGGGGAAGAATTCATCCGTGTCTTTGAGGAAGAGGCGAAAAAGATCGGCGCAGTGGACTATCTGGCACAGGGCACCATCTATCCCGATGTGATCGAGTCCGGCGCGGGCGCCGCCGCCGTCATCAAGAGCCACCACAATGTGGGCGGCCTGCCCGACTATGTGGATTTCAAGGAGATCATCGAGCCCCTGCGCCTGCTGTTCAAGGACGAGGTGCGTCAACTGGGCCGGGAACTCGGCCTGCCGGAGTATCTGGTCAGCCGCCAGCCGTTCCCCGGTCCCGGCCTTGCCATCCGGATCATCGGAGCGGTCACAAAGGAAAAAGCCGATACGCTGCGGCAGGCGGATTTTATTTTCCGGGATGAGATCGCCAGGGCCGGCGAGGCCAGGAACCTGAACCAGTACTTCGCTGTTCTCACCGACACCCGCTCTGTGGGCGTCATGGGGGACGGAAGGACGTATGACCACACGCTGGCGCTCCGGGCAGTCACGACCGATGATTTTATGACTGCCGACTGGGCCCGGATCCCCTATGAGGTCCTGGATCAGGTCTCTGTGCGGATCGTAAATGAAGTGAAAGGGATCAACCGCATTGTCTATGACATCACAAGCAAGCCCCCGGCCACGGTGGAGTGGGAATAGCTGGAAATTAAAACTCGCAGGTTCCTTTCTGAAGGGACCTGCGAGTTTTTTCGTCCTTCTCCGACTATACACGGGTCAAGCGGGTCTTTGGCCCGGAGCAGGTAGCAGAGGCGGTGGAGGCCGGCAAACAGTGGGAACAGGCAGAGAAAGGCCGCAAGCGGCCCCGACGTTCTCTTGAGCGTGGCGGGCGTTGACTTCAAAAAATTTTGATTGAACTGTTGACAAACGCATAATTGCCGCATATACATAATCATATCAAAATAATTTGATGTGAGGTGAAAACATGGGGACAGCGTATCAAGAGCAGGCAAAGGTATTCAAGGCCCTCTGTGACCCTAAGCGGCTTGCAATCCTGGAACAGTTAAGGAGCGGTGAAAAGTGTGCTTGCGTCCTACAAGAGCCATTGGATTTAACGCAGTCCGGCCTTTCCTACCACATGAAAATCCTCTGCGATTCTGGCATTGTTGTCAGTCGCCAGGAGGGTAAATGGATGCACTACCGCCTGAGTCCTGCTGGCAGGAACTATGCGGTGGAATTGCTTAAGAAGTTGACAACTCCAGACATGGAGCATGAGGGTACCTGTCCTCGTTGTGGATAGAAACGCCATCTACTTAGATGGCGTTTCTATCGGCACGATACATCAAAAATTTTTGATGTATTTTCTATCTATGGAAAGTGAGGCTTTTGTATGGGCGTGTGGGATTTCATTCAAGACCAGGTGCTTGGCATGAAATGGCTGAACGAACTTCTCGGCATTGGGCTGTCGGCACTGGGCTTGGATGTAAATGGGCGCATTGGCGGCAGCGTCCAGTTTTTTATCTACGATGTCTTGAAAATCACGGTTCTGCTCTGCGTATTGATTTTTGCAATCTCCTATATTCAAAGTTATTTTCCGCCAGAGCGAAGTAAGCGCATTTTAGGTCGTTTTCATGGGATTTGGGCGAACATCATCTCCGCTCTGCTGGGAACAGTGACCCCCTTTTGCTCCTGCTCATCTATCCCGCTGTTCATCGGTTTTACCAGTGCGGGACTTCCCTTGGGGGTGACGTTCTCCTTTTTGATTTCATCTCCGATGGTCGATTTGGGAAGTCTTGTCCTGCTAATGAGCATTTTCGGCGCAAAAGTGGCTGTTGTCTATGTGATCCTTGGGCTCGTGATTGCGGTAATCGGCGGTAGCATGATTGAAAAGTTGCGTATGGAAAAGTATGTTGAAAGTTTTGTACTTTCGGCTGGCAGCGTTGATATTGAGTCTCCTGACCTGACGATCCGGGAAAGGCTCACCTACGCAAAGGAACAAATGCTGGGTACCTTCAAGAAGGTGTTCCCCTATTGGACTGTTTCACAAGAAGAAAGAGGAAAAAAGTTGTTGCTGTGGCGGTAGTTGCACACCCGAAAAAATGGTGGAAGCAGAGGCCGCAAAAACAATCGCGGGGGTAAAAGTGCTGGGGTCTGGCTGTGCGAAGTGCCATGCGCTGGAAGATGCCACCAGAGCAGCGCTTGCGGAACTGCACATGGAAACAACCATAGACCATGTGACAGACTTCTCGCAGATCGCTACCTATGGTGTAATGACTACCCCTGCCCTTGTGGTAGATGACAAGGTCGTGTCCTATGGTAAAGTTTTGAAAAAAGACGAGGCCAAAGCCCTAATTCAGAAGGTAAGAGGATGATTTGTAGCAATCCCAGCCGGGGCCGTCAATGGTCGAGATGAACGGCGCACAAGTGCGCCGCCATTGACCGCCCCGCCCGGCCTTGCTCTGCGGTTATCAAGGCGGGCAAGCCCCAAGGGTGCTTGCCCGCCCCTTTTGGATTTTGGGAGAACGGGAGCCGCCTCCTTCGGGACACTTTGTCCCAGCCCTGCGGGGGACGAAAGACGAGGGACGGGGGCTTATATACCTGCCGCCGCTCTCTGAAAACGGACCGGCTTTTTGTTCCCTCCCGGTCACAAAAACCCCGCCCGTTTTCCTGCCGGTGCAAGCGGGGTGCATACCGCACCGCCCCCCGCTTCCCCCGTCAGCCACGCCAGCAGGTATAACACACTACACCTTGCAAGCAAGGTCGTGTGCCAAGGGGGGGCCGCTGCCCCCCTTTGGAAACCCCCGGTTTTGCCGTGGTGTGCCCACAGTCCGCATTTCTGCGCCCGTGTCCCCACCCCTCCAAAACCCAAAGAAGCGGCGCAGACCAGCCCACCCCCACGGGCTGATCTGCGCCGCTTCTTTGTCCGGCCTGCGGGCCGGGACGGGAGAAAAAACACATTGGGGAAATTGCGTTTCCGGGTTGCAATTTTCGACAATCTGGGTTATAATAAACTTAACCCGAATAGGAGGTTGCAACATGAAAGAAGTGGGTAAGCGGTTGAAAGCCCTGCGGGAAAGCATTGGCATTTCACAGGTAAAAATGGCCGAGGCCATCGGCTCCACACAGTCCAGTATCAACCGCTACGAAAACGGCCAGTCCACCCCGCCCGTGGAACTGTTCCGCCGCTATGCGGATTACTTTGATGTGTCGCTGGATTATATCTTTGCCCGGACGGATAAGCCCCAAGGGGTGACATACGAGTTTAAGCCCAAGGCCGCCCCGGAGCGGGCGGAAATGCGCCGCTTTATTGAGATGTGCTTTGACCCCCAGTCCCCCATGAACGAGAAGCTGAAAGAAACCCTGCTGCGCATGATGGAGGGAGAACAATGAAAGCTGTGATATATGCCCGCTATTCCTCCGACAACCAGCGGGAGGAAAGCATAGAGGGCCAGATTAGAGAGTGTACCGCCTTTGCCGAGAAGAACGGTATCACCATCCTGCGCCACTACATAGACCGGGCCTTTTCCGCCAAGACGGACAACCGCCCGGAATTTCAGAACATGATTAAGGACAGCGGCAAACGCCTGTTTGATATGATTATCGTCTGGAAGCTGGATAGGTTTGCCCGCAACCGCTACGACAGCGCCCGCTACAAGGCCGCTCTGAAAAAGAACGGGGTCAAGGTGGTGTCCGCCACCGAAGTCATTTCCGACGGGGCCGAGGGTATCATTTTGGAAAGCGTGCTGGAGGGCTACGCCGAATACTACTCCGCCGACCTGTCCGAAAAAGTTGTCCGGGGCATGACGGAGAACGCCCTGAAATCCAAGTACAACGGCGGCACCCTGCCCATCGGCTACCAGATCGACAGCGACCAGTGCTTCCAGCTTGACCCGCTCACCGCCCCCTTTGTCCGGGAGGCGTTCCAGCGGTATGACGAGGGGGCCACCATGACCCAAATCCGGGACTGGCTCAACGGGCAGGGCGTGAAGAACACACGGGGCCAGAAGATGACCTACAACAGCATACAGCACCTTTTGAACAACCGCCGCTATATCGGAGAGTACACCTACCGGGACATTGTGGTGCCGGACGGTATTCCCGCCATCGTCCCCCAAGACCTCTTTGACCGGGTGCAGGAGAAGCTGGCGAAGAACAAGAAAGCCCCGGCCCGCCACAAGGCCGAGGACGATTACTTACTGACAACCAAGTTATTCTGCGGCTACTGTGGGGCTTACCTTTGCGGCGAGAGCGGCACCAGCCACACGGGGAATGTCCACCACTACTACAAGTGCGTGTCGGTGAAGAAGAAGCGCACCGAGTGCCACAAGAAGTCTGTCAGGAAAGAATGGATTGAAGATTTGGTGGTCAGCGAAACCATGAAGATGGTGATGGACGATACGGCGATTGAGGCCATCGTGTCCATGCTGATGGACTTGCAGGACAGGGAGAATGTCAACCTGCCGCTTTATGAACAGCAATTACGGGAAACGGACACGGCCATTCAAAATCTCTTGAACGCCATCCAGCAGGGTATCTTGACCAAGTCCACGAAAGGCCGTCTGGAAGAACTGGAAGCCACGAAAGAGGAACTGGAAACCAAGATTGCCTGCGAGAAGCTGGCGAAGCCCAAGGTCAGCGCCGAGTTTATGACCTTCTGGCTCCACCGCTTCCGCAAGCTGGATGTGCGGCAGAAGTCCCACAGGAAAATGTTGATCGATACCTTTGTCAACGCTATTTTCCTGTATGATGACAAGATGGTGATTACTTTCAACTACAAGGAAGGGACAACGACCATCACTTTTGGCGACCTGAAAGCGGCGCTGGACAAGGAAAAAACAGGTTCGGATTTGGATTGCTCAACTGCACCAAAAATCCCGAATGCAAGCGCATTCGGGATTTTTGTTTTATGATTCTTGGTTTAGTTGCCCTCGAATGCCGCTGCATTCGGGGCTTTTTTAGTCTTCCTGGGGGAACTGCTCCATCACCTGGTGCTTGGCCTCCATGAGGATGTCCATGCCTTGCTGGGTCTGGGTGCAAAATTCATGCCAGCGTGCTTCCTTGTACAACATCGTGTCCCCCTGGCCTTCCTCTACCTCTGCGTTCCAATCGGTATAGCAGAGAATGGGGGCAAGGGTGAGATCGTCCCGGAGCTGGTAGACAGGCTGTTCGTAGATGGACTGGAACGCATCCGCTGGCCCCTGAAGAAACACCAGGTATTCCCAGTTGTTTTGGGGCAGATTGACATAGCCGGTCTGTAGATGGCCCGATGTGGGGGACTCAGGGAGGTTCCACTGGGAGCTGGTGAGCCAAATGAGATCACCATTCTGTAGTCCTTCCCCGGCATACACATCCACAACATAAAAACGCTGTACCATGGCTCCGTCATAGGACATGGCAGAGGAGTGGGCGGTCACGCGGGCGATGATGGGGGAGTCGGGCAGCTGCTCCACCATCTCTTGGGCGGCGGTGGAACAGGCCTCATCCGGGAGGAGGGGGACGGACAAGGGGGTCAAGTCCTCCAGTTCCAGAGCGGTTGGCCCATCCTGGGCATCAGCGGTGGGGGCGGATTGCTGGTGGATGGCCCAGAATACCCCCGCACATATCAGGGCCAGAAAGGCCAGCAGGGTAACCAGATGTAAGAAACTCTGTTTCCTCTTTTTCATGACGATTCCTCCAATCTTTTGTTATTTCGGGGGGACAGAAGTGGTTTGAGTTTGGGTTATGACCGGTGTTTTGTGGCTCTTATGCACCTCTGGGGTACTGCTCCAGAAGGGAGTGCTTGAGCTCCAGCATCATCTCCAGCCCCTCTTGGGTCGTGGAGAAAAATTCATTGCCAGACACCTGGGAATAGGGGACATAGGTGCCATAGTCATCGCAGGACACCACCTCCATGGTGCCTAAATCCTCATAGCAGAAGAAGGGGGTGGGCGTGACCCGGGCGAAATTCGGCAGAAGATAGGTGGGGATGGTGGGGAAGCCATCTACGATTTCTGCCTGACCGGAGAGAAAGACCAGGTACTCTCGACCCGGTTGTGGGGCGTTGGTAAAGCCGTACTCCAGGGAACTGGGGTTGCGGTTGGGAAGGATGCTCCAGCCATTTTCCTTCCCAATATAGATGGTATCGCCCGGGGTCAGGCCCTCCCCCTTGAATACTTGGAGCACCTGGAACTTCTGCCGAGCGGCGTAGCACAGAGGCTCCAACTCCTCGGTGGGCGTGACCCGGGCGATGATGGGGGATTTGGGCAGCTCCTGGGCTGCATACTGGCACGCATCTGCACACATCTCTCCGGAGAGCTCCGCCACCATAAAGTCCTGGGTGTAGTTGGGCTGGGCGGTGAGGTCGGTGTAGGTGGAGCGGTACTTGACCCCGAACAGGCCGAAGCCCACCACCACCAGACCGATGAGAATGGGGGGAATCCATCGCAGTGGTTTCATGACAATTCCTCCAATCTTCCCTGTTCCATGCGGAACAGATGGTCGGACAGGATGCGGATATCCTCTTGGTTGTGGCTGGCCAGCAGGACGATGGCCCCCCGGGCCTTTTCTACCAGAATTAAGTCCCGGATTTTTCGCACGCCGTCGTCATCCAGGCCGTTGGTGGGCTCGTCCAACATGAGCACATCCGGCTTTTCCATGATGGCCTGGGCGATGGCCAGCCGCTGCTTCATGCCCAGGGAGTACTTGCGGTAGGTACGCTTGTCGTCAGGGTCCAGGCCCACCCGTTCGATGGCAGTTCGGATGTCTGCCTCCCCCGCCCGGCGGGTCAAGCCTGCCAGATAGCGCAGATTCTCCACCCCGGTGAGGTTGGGGTACATCCCCACGTGCTCCAGTACAATGCCCAGGCTGGGCAGGACGGCGAAGTCCTGGCCCAGCACCTGCCCGTCCAGGCTGACGGTGCCCCGGGTCAGCTTCATCAGCCCTGACAGGGCCCGGAACAGCATGGTTTTGCCGCTGCCGTTGCGGCCCACAAAGCCGTAGATGGTGCCCCCCTCTAGGGTGAGGTCCACGTCCTGGAGGATGGGTGCGCCGTGAATGGTCTTATATACATGTTCTGCGGTGAGTTTCATATCCGTTACCCTCCATCCATTTCTGTTTTGAGTAAGTCATGGCGGCGGATTAACCAGCCGCCTACCGCTGCCACCACCACGGCGGCCAGGAGCAAAAAGGTCAGGGAGTCCCCCACAGACAGGGTATAGCTGGACGAGGGGAACAGGCTTCTGTGCCAGCTGAGGACCAGGCAGCTGACTGGATTGATGCGCAGGAACTGCTGGGCCAGTTCGGGCTGCTCGATGAGGGGGACCAGGGCGATGAGTGCGCCGATGCACGCCACCTGGACCCCGGCCAGGGCGGCAAAGGCGGCAGAGCTGCCCACATAGATGGCCAACAGATTGACGCCCAAGGTGAAGGCGAAGGTCCACAGACTCCAGAGGGTCAGGTGGGTCAGCAGGATCGGAAGCCCCTGGGAGACATCGGTGATGGTCCAGCGCACCGCAGCCAGCCCCACCGCTGTGGCCAGCACCAGAGCCTGGTAGAGCAGGGTTTGCAGGGCCAGAATGCCGCACTCCTTCCCATACCATTTCAGGCGGTTGGGCATGCGGGAAAAGACATAGACGCTGGCAGTGCAGGTGTGGCGGGAGAGGGGGAAGCCCGCCCGGGCCTGGAAGAGCAGCGAGGGGAGCAGCCAAAGGGTGAGTTCCAGCAGTGCATGGAGGTTGATTTCCAAGGAAAAGTCTCCCCGGGCTCCGCTGAGTTGACACACCAGGGAGGACAGAGAGGTGACACCTCCATAGGGGTTGACGTAGGACCAGGACAGCCACAGCCCAAACAAGAGAGCGGCGGGGAGCATCCAGGCATTTTGCTTCAGCCGCATCCTCATGACAACCAGTCCTTTCGGGAAGCGCACAGGGTACCCACGATGACAAAGGTCAGCAGGGCCAAAATGACCACCCCAAAGACCAGGTCATTGCGGGGCTCTCCGTGGAAGAAGGTGACGTAGTGGGCCCAATATACATCAAAGAATTGAGACAGATATACCGACAGCTGGAGGAGGAGAAAAGCGGGGAGGAGGAGCACCACCCGGAATTTCACCCGCACCAAGGCGGAGAGGGTGGTGGTGGCAGCGGCCAGCAGCCCCATGACCATGCCGAAGTGGAGAATACCCACCACGGTGTAGAGGTAGGGGGAAATGCGGTAAATGGGATAGAAGAGAAAGTTTTTGGTGGTTTCGATATACTCCGAGCCGTACAGATTCCCGTTTCCAAAGTCTCCGGCACCTTTGGGGGGGAAGGAGATGCAGTTCAAGGCCAGTTCAATGAAAAAGGGAACAGAAAACACCAGAGTGGTCACCACGAATACGGCGGTGATCTTGGAAAACAGATAGGTGCGGGCGCCCAGCCGGGCCACCATGGCCACCGACTCCCCGGTGTGCTGCTCCTTGGACAGGGAGAGGGCGGCGGGGATGCAGATGAGCAGAGGGACCAGCTGTACCAGCATCATGATGGTGTCCGCCATGTAGTAGCTTCGGTTGTGGCTGAGGCTGAGCATTTTGGCGGGGTGATACATGAGCAGTGCGTCGGTGCCCTGGAACTCCAGCACGTTCTCCACGAAGTTGTTGAGGGCCAGGGCCAGCAGCAACAGGAAGGCCAGCAGGGCGCCCCACTGACTTAGGAGCAGCTTGATCTGGGTGCGGGTGGCTTTGCAGTACATACTCGATTCCCTCCTTTGGATTCCTATGGGGATTTGGTGTATTCACTGTACCATGGAATCCCAAGGCAAAAAAGCCCTTTTGTCCAAGTGCAAGAAAATCCGGTCAAAGTGCGGACGGGGGGCGGTTGACGGCCCAGCAAGGGGGATGCTAAGATATTTTTGAACAGAAAACCGGGGGGAGAAGTGGCGATGAACGTACTGATTTGCGATGATGAGCCCGTATTTTTGGAGCAGGTGCGGGAGCATGTTCAAGCGTACCTGGCCCAACGGGGCATTGTCGCCCACCTGGACACCGCCACCGACCCCCGGCAGGTGATGGACAGCCAGACGGCCTACACCCTGGCCTTTCTGGACATTCAGATGGAGGGTGTGGACGGCATTACCCTGGCCCACGAGCTCAAACGCCGCAACGGCAAGGTGGCCCTGTTCTTTGTCACCGCCTACCGGGAGTACCAGGACGACGCCATGGACCTCCACGCCTTCCGCTACTTGGAAAAACCCTTTGACCCGAAGCGGCTGTGTGCAGGGCTGGACAAGGCCATGGAGTACATTGACGGGGCCTATGTGGATGTATTCGTGTACAACCAGCAGGCCCAGGTGCGGGTGCTGGCAGATGATGTACTGTACGTCACCCGGGAGAACCGCCGAGTGGTGGTGGTAACCCAGGCCCAGCGGTATGTCACGGGAGATCGTCTGGAGGTGTGGGAGGAGAAGCTGCCCAACCTGTTTTTCTATCCCGTCCACAAGTCCTTTCTGGTCAACCTCCACCATGTGACCAAATATGCCTATTCCGAGCTGTATCTGGTGACCGGAGAGCGTATCCCCATTGCGCCCCGGCGACAGGCGGCCTTTCACAAATACTGGTTTGACTATTTGAGGAGGCGATAGGAATGATTGAACTGTTTGGAGAGTGGAACTTCGCCACCTCTCCGGTGGTGGCCTTGCTGGAATTGGTGATCATGTATCTGTTCTTTTCTCGGCTGGCAAAGCCGCGGATACCCGAATGGGAGTTGCTGTTGCTGGGCCTTACGGTCTTGGTGGTACAACCCATGCTGGTGGCGGAACTGTCCCATATGGGAATGTCTGTATGGAAAGCTTCTGGTGTGGGCACCTTTTTTGTCGTCTGTTTTGCCATGGGCTGGCTGGCCTTCCAAATTTCACCCTGGAAGGTAGTGGGATACGCAGGGGTTCTCGCCATCCTGCGTGTGCTGGCGGCGGTGATTGCCAACGAATTTTTGTTCAAGCAGCATGGGGATTTTTTTGAGGCGTTGGATATGACGGAAGCGGCGCTCTCCTGTCTGCTCTTTGAACTGGGAGCTCTGGTGATTGCCAATCTGGTGGCAGGCGATAAGGGGCGGCCCAAGCTTCCGGTGCCTGTGTATCTGTGTCCTGCCGCTGTTCTGGCGGGGGTGATATGGCTGGCCAAAGGCATAGCCCAGGAGCCGGTGACCATGTCCGGGCGCACGATGATGTTGGTGGTCAGCATGGCCCTGTGCGTGGCCACGGTAGTGGTGGTGTTGGTGTACCAGCTGGGGTGGGAGCGGAAACGGATTGCCTTGGCCCAGCGGCAAAAGGAGGAGCAGCTCCAGATCGAACGGTCCTATTATGAGATCTTGGAACGGCAGAACCAGCAGCTGAGAAGCTACGCCCACGACGCCAAAAATCACCTGGAGGCCATCCGAAACCTGAACCAAGACCCCAAGGTGGAGCAATACATCGCCCAGATGGAGCAGCAGCTCCAGGCATACACCCGCCGCTGCCACAGCGGCAACCGGGCCCTGGACGTGATGGTGGACAAGTACGTCACCGCCTGTGAGCTGAAGAACATCACCTTCACCTATGATGTGCAGCTGTGCAACCTGGAGGGCGTGGAGGATTTCGACCTGGTGGCCATTCTGGGCAACCTCCTGGACAACGCCCTCACCGCCGCTCAGGACTCCCAGGAGCGGTGGATGGAGCTGGCCACCGCCCTGCGCAATGGCTACCAGGTGGTGGTAGTGGAAAACAGCTGTGATCGGCCCCCTATTGTGGGAGAAGAAGGGCTGCGCTCCACTAAGGCAGGGGGAGAGGACCACGGGTTCGGTCTGAAAAGCGTGGCCAAGGCCCTGAAAAAGTATGAAGGGGACTTCCAGTGGGACTATGACCCGGAGAAGCGGCGGTTTACCATGACCGTGATGATCGGGCAGGAGGAGAAAAAGGGTGTCCCCGTCTCTCAAAGCAGAGTGGGAGACCATGTCCCGGGCATTTGACGGTTGTGTTTCGGTGCCAAACGGGATATACTGATACAAAAGCTCAGACTCCCCCATTAGGAGGTTTTTTATGTTTTTCATGGACAAAGCTTTTATGGGCAACGCTTGTATGGACAAAGCTTGTACTTGTATGGACGCAACCTTTATGACCGCCCTGCATATCCGTCACGTTCGGCACCTAAAGGACATTCGCATTCCCCTTTCCACCCAGGAGAGGAAATCTCTTATCCTGACTGGTAAGAATGGCAGCGGGAAAACCAGTGTGTTGGAGACCTTGGAGAAGTTTTTGGAGTATTTGGTTTCTCAAAACTTTCAATCTCGGGAGACCATTCAAGAACTTATCACGATGTATAGAAGGCATGCCGACGAAGATGGCGGAACAGAGCAGAGTAAGATAAAAGCGCTGGAGAATGAAAAAAGTGCTGAATACTGGGAAGAGAGGCTTCGGTGGTGGGAGGACGGAGCTGTTGGAGAATGTACCTCCTATGCTGATTTGCGTAGAAAATATGGTCAGGGAGACTATATCCTTGCCTACTATGGCGACCGCAGAGAAATTAAAGTAGAAATCTCCAAAAACATTGAAAAAGTGGACCTGAAAGAGGTCTATACCCTTACCGAGCGGCCCAGCCAGCAGTTGGTGAAGTACCTGGTGAACTTAAAGACCACCCAAGCCTTTGCCCAGACCAGCGGGGACCAGCAGCGGGCCCGGGAGATTCAGGACTGGTTTGACCGCTTTGAAGGAGTCCTGCGCACCATCTACGGGGACGAGTCCCTGGTGTTGCAGTTCGACATTGAGACTTTCCAGTTCACCATAAAGCAGGACAACCGGGAGCCCTTCGACTTCAATTCCATGTCCATGGGCTATGCGGCGGTGTTTGACATTGTGGGCGACTTGATGATGCGCATGGAGAAGCGGCGGCGGTACGATGTAGAGGGGCTAGTGCTCATTGATGAGATTGAGTCCCACCTCCATGTGGAGCTACAAAAGAACATTGTCCCTATTCTCATGCAGCTATTTCCTAACATCCAATTTGTCCTCACCACCCACTCCCCCTTTATCTTGAATTCTACCCCCAATGCGGTGGTGTATGACTTGGAGAAGGGCACCCTGGTGGAAGAGGGCCTTACCAACTTGCCCTATGAGGGAGTCGTGGAAGGGTATTTTGGTGCAGATTTGCTGTCCCAGGAGTTGCGGGAGAAGTTCAATGAGTATCGGACCTTGGCCCAAAAACCGGATTTGACCGATGATGACTATGCCAGACTGGCGGAGCTGGAGATGTATCTGGACGAGGTGCCCGACTATCTGGCTTTGGACTTTGCCACAGAATACAGCCGCTTGAAGCTGGAACTGGACCAGCGGGGGTGACGGGGTGGTTAAGATCGAGAGAACCTCTGCGGCCCCGGCATCTCTGGCCATAGAAAAGGCCAAACAGAGCGGTACATACCGAGGGGATGACGTGATGCGGCAGTTGAAAGCGGATTTTCACGGGAAATGTTATCTGTGTGAGATCGATGAGCTGCAAAGTGTTGAGATCGAGCACTTGAAGGCCCACCACAATGGAGCGGACCGGGACCGGATGTTTGACTGGAATAACCTGTTTTACAGCTGTGCCCACTGCAACGGAGTAAAAAACCGGGCGGAATATGAGGAGACCATTCTGGACTGCTGCCAAGTGGACCCGGAGGAATATCTGTCTCAGCAGTTGGTGGACGGACATGTGCAGGTGAAGGCGTTGCAGCCGGAAGGGGAGAAGACCGCTCAGTTAGTCACGGAGTGCTTTGAGCGGGCCAACACTGGCATCCGTGTCGTTGAGTGTCAAACCCGGGTGGATGCTCTGCAAAAGACCATGAATGCGCTGTTTCGCAGCCTGAATAGCTACCGGAAAAGACCCACGCCCAGGACGTTGCGCGCCCTGCGGGGAATGCTCAGCCGTAGCTATAAGTTTGCAGGATTTACCCGTGCTTATGTGCGAGAGCATCTGGAGGACTATCCCCAGTTGGAGGAGTGTGTGTCACTGGGGTAAGCTGCAGGTGGTTTGGAATGGTGTTGACAGCCGCCGAAAAAAGGACTATACTGGCATGTTGACAGGGGAGCTCCAGGGAAGGAGCTGAGAGGCAGGTATATCCTGCGACCCTTAACCTGATCTGGGTAATGCCAGCGTAGGGAGCATCCATGTTTTGTCATGCCCCGCCGGTATTGCCGGCGGGGTATTTTTTATGCATGGAGGAAGAGCAATGAAAGCAAGTGTTGCCATTCAGAGTCTGCCCCAGGCGGACAACGACCAGGAACTGGTGCGCATGGTGGACGAGGTCATCGACTACATCCGTTCCACCGGCCTGAACTACTATGTGGGCCCCTTTGAGACCACCATCGAGGGGGATAACTACGACCAGCTCATGGATATTGTCAAGGAGTGCCAGCACGTGGCCGTCCGGGCGGGTGCCCCCAAGGTGTCCGCCTACATCAAGGTGGTCTACGAGCCGGAAGGGGAGATTCTCACCATTGATCAGAAAGTTACCAAACACCACCAGGGCTAAGCTGCCCGGGATCGCCGGGGTGGCGGTGCTGCTGGTGGTGTGGCAGCTGGTGTGTGTGTCCGGGCTGGTGCCCAGCTACATGCTGCCCTCCCCGGTGCAGGTGGTCACCGCCTTTGTCACCGACGCCCCCTCCCTGTGGGAAAACCTGCTCATCACCTTGCAGGAGGCTGCCCTGGGCCTGTGCATCGGGGTGGCGGTGGGCTTTGTGTTCGCCGTGGCCATGGATGCCTTTGAACTGCTGTACAAGATTTTCTACCCCATTCTGGTCATCACCCAGACCATCCCCACCGTGGCCATTGCGCCCCTGTTGGTACTGTGGTTTGGGTATGAAATGACCCCAAAGGTTATTTTGGTGGTGCTGGTCACCTTCTTCCCGGTGACGGTGGGGCTGCTGGATGGCTTCCGGGGGGTGGACCCCGACGCAGTGGGGCTGCTGCGCTCCATGGGAGCGGGGCGGTGGCAGATTTTCCGTTACCTGAAATGCCCCTGGGCTCTGCCCCAGTTCTTTTCCGGGCTGCGCATTGCCGCCGCCTACTCCATTGTGGGCGCCGTCATCAGCGAGTGGCTGGGTGGCTTCGGCGGCCTGGGTGTGTACATGACCCGGGTGAAAAAGGCCTTTGCCTTTGACAAGATGTTTGCTGTGATCTTTTTGATTTCCGCCCTGTCCCTGGCCCTCATGGCCCTGGTGGGGTGGCTGGAGCGGCGGTGTATGCCCTACCGCTCCGTGGATGAGGATAAGAGGAGGAATAAGAAATGAAGAAGTGGACGTATCGCCTGCTGGCCGGGGCGCTGACCCTGGGCCTGGCGGCGTCTCTCACTGCCTGCGGGCAGAAGACCGAGGACAAGACCCAGGACGGAGAGAAGGACCTGGAGAAGATCACCTTCGTGCTGGACTGGACCCCCAACACCAACCACACCGGCATCTATGTGGCCATGGCCAACGGTTATTTTGAAGATGCCGGCCTGGAGGTGGAGGTGGTACAGCCCCCCGAGGACGGCGCTGAGGTGCTGGTGGCCTCGGGCAAGGCCCAGTTCGGCGTGTCCTTCCAGGACTACATCGCCCCCGGCCTCATTGGGGACGATCCCCTGCCCATCACCGCTGTGGCTGCCATCATCCAGCACAACACCTCCGGCATCATCTCCCGGGCTGGAGAGGGGATGGACACCCCCAAGGGCCTGGAGGGCCACAAGTATGCCACCTGGGACCTGCCCGTGGAGAAGGCCACCATCCAGCAGGTGATGGAGGCCGATGGCGGCGACTTCAGCAAGGTGGAGCTCATTCCCTCCACCGTCACCGACGAGGTGTCCGCCCTCCAGAGTAAGTCTGTGGACGCCATCTGGATTTACTACGGCTGGGCGGGCATCGCCTGTGAGGTGGCAGGTCTGGACACCGACTACTTTGAATTTGCCGACATTGACCCGGTGTTTGACTTCTACACCCCTGTGATCATCGGCAACAACACCTATCTCAGCGAGCACGAGGAGGAGTCCAAGGCATTTATGGCCGCTGTGACCCAGGGCTATGAGTACGCCATGGAGCACCCCGAGGAGGCCGCACAGATTCTCATGGAGGCCGCCCCCGAGCTCAAGAGCAACGAGGAGCTGGTGGTGGAGAGCCAGAAGTACCTGGCCAAGGAGTACCAGGCGGACGCGGAGCGCTGGGGCGAGATGGACCCGGACCGCTGGAGCGGTTTCTTCACCTGGCTCAACGACAACCAGCTGCTGGAGGGCACCGTGGACCCCAACGCCGGATTCTCCAACGACTACCTGCCCCAGAAGTGATCGTGGACAAGCTGGAAGTACGCAACGTCAGCCTGGCCTTTGGAGACAACCAGGTGCTCCGTGACGTATCCATCCACCTCAAGGAGGGGGAGCTGGTGTGCCTGCTGGGGGTGAGCGGCGGCGGAAAGACCACACTTTTCAACGTCATTTCCGGCCTGCTTCGACCCGATGAAGGACAGGTGTTTCTGGACGGGGAGGACGTGACGGGCCAGCCCGGGCCAGCGCCACGTTGGGGTCCTGGAGGGGGGGGCCGTGCCGGGCCAGCCCGGCCGCATCAGCTACATGCTGCAAAAGGACCTGTTGCTGCCCTACCGCACCATTGAGGACAATGTGGCGCTGCCGTTGATGCTGCGGGGGATGAAGAAGAAGGAGGCCCGGGCCCAGGCCGCCGCCCTGTTTGCCCAGTTTGGGCTGGAGGGCACCGAGAAGAAGTGGCCTGGGCAGCTGTCCGGCGGCATGCGCCAGCGGGCGGCGCTGCTGCGCACCCACCCGGTCTCCCCGAACGTGGCGCTGCTGGACGAGCCCTTTTCCGCTCTGGACACCCTCACCAAATCCTCGGTACACGAGTGGTATTTGAAGGTGATGGAGGACATTCGCCTGTCCACCCTCTTCATCACCCACGACATTGACGAGGCCATCCTCCTCTCCGACCGCATCTATCTTCTGATGGACGGGCGCATTGGGGAGGAGATCGTGGTGCAAGAGCCCCGGCCCCGACACGTGGAGTTCAACCTCACCCCGGAGTTTCTGGCGTACAAGCGGCGCATCATCGCCGCCCTCCACGCCCAGGGGTGAAGGAGTTACATTTTATACCAGAAATTTACCCCCGTACCACCGGGAAATTGGCGAGGCCGTGCCTTGACTTGTTCCGGGGTACGGGGGTAAAATATTGCGTATTATTTTTTGACAGGGCCGGGCAATGGGGTCCGGCGCAAGGGCGCATCTTCCTGTCCAAAGGAGGAAGCACATATGGCCATGAATACGAAATTTATCTTTGTCACCGGGGGTGTGGTGTCCGGTCTGGGCAAGGGCATCACCGCCGCCTCTCTGGGCCGCCTGCTGAAACAGCGGGGGCTGCGGGTGAAGGTGCAGAAGCTGGACCCCTACCTCAACGTGGACCCGGGCACCATGAGCCCCTACCAGCACGGGGAGGTGTTCGTCACCGACGACGGGGCGGAGACCGACCTGGATTTGGGCCACTACGAGCGGTTTATTGACGAAAACCTCACCTTTAACTCCTCGGTATCCTCGGGCAAGGTGTACTGGAACGTGTTGAACCGGGAGCGGCGTGGGGACTACCTGGGGGGCACCGTGCAGATCATCCCCCACATCACCAACGAGATCAAGGCCAACATCTACTCTCTGGAGGGCCCCGACACCGATGTGGCCATTGTGGAGATCGGCGGCACCGTGGGCGACATTGAGTCCCAGCCCTTCCTGGAGGCCATCCGGCAGGTGGCCGCCGAGCGGGGGCGTCAGGACGTGATGTTTATTCACGTCTCCCTCATTGTCTCCATTCCCGGCTCCGGGGAGCTCAAGAGCAAGCCCACCCAGCACTCGGCCAAGGAGCTTTTGAGCCTGGGCATTCAGCCTGACGTCATCATGTGCCGCAGCGATGCCCCCATTCCCCAGGATATTTTGGACAAGATCGCCCTATTCTGCAACATTCCGGTGGAGAATGCCATCCCCAACCTCACCGCCGACATTCTCTATGAGGTGCCCCTGATGCTGGAGCGGGAGGGGTTGGCCAACGTGGTGGTGCGCCGCCTGGGGCTCATCTGCCACGCCCCCGACCTCACCGAGTGGGCCACCATGGTGCACCGGGCCAAGAACGTGAAAGACACCGTGGAGATTGCCCTGGTGGGCAAGTACGTCTCCCTCCACGACGCCTACCTGTCTGTGGTGGAGGCCCTCACCCACGGCGGCATTGAAAACGACGTGAAGGTGCACATCCGCTGGGTGGACTCCGAGACAGTGACCCAGGACAACGTGGCCCAGGTGCTGGAGGGCGTGCAGGGCATTCTGGTGCCCGGTGGCTTTGGCAACCGGGGCATTGAGGGCAAAATTGCCGCCATCCGTCACGCTCGGGAGAACAACATCCCCTTCTTGGGTATCTGTCTGGGGATGCAGCTGGCGGTGGTGGAGTTTGCCAGACATGTGTGCGGCATGACCGACGCCCACTCCTCGGAGCTGGACCCCACCACCACCCATCCCGTCATTGACCTGATGCCCGACCAGGTGGGGGTCACCGACATGGGCGGCACCATGCGTCTGGGCAGCTACCCCTGCCACCTGGTGGAGGGCACTCGGGTCGCACAAGTTTACGGTGCTCTGGACATCCACGAACGCCACCGCCACCGCTACGAGGTAAACAACGCCTTCCGCCCCGAGCTGGAAAAGGCGGGGCTGGCACTCTCCGGCCTGTCTCCGGATGGACGGCTGGTGGAGATGGTGGAGCTGCCCAATCACCCCTGGTTTGTGGCAGGCCAGTTCCACCCCGAGCTGAAGAGCCGGCCCAACCGGGCTCATCCCTTGTTCCGTGGCTTTGTGGGGGCGGCCAAGGCCTACCAGAAGTAAAAGATACACAAAAGCGGATGCAGCTGTGGAAGTTGCATCCGCTTTTTCGAGTTATTTCTCAGGTGTGGGACCTGCGCCCCTGGCAGGGGACGCGCTCCGCTGGGCCCGATTTCTCCCCAATTAGAAATCGGGGGAAG
>CABPXX010000002.1 GCA_902461475.1 uncultured Eubacteriales bacterium
GGCGCAGGACCACCGGAAACCAGCTGGCCACCTCCCTCATGGCTGCCGAGGCCGGGGTGGACATTGTGGACTGCGCCACCGCCTCCCTGTCCAGCCTCACCAGCCAGCCCTCCCTGTCCGCCGTGGTGGCGGCCCTGGAGGGCCAGGAGCGGGACACCGGGCTGGACCTGCGGGAGATTCAGCGGCTGGACAACTACTGGGCGGACGTGCGTCTGCGCTATGCCAGCTTTGACGAGGGCCTGAAGAGCCCCACCACCGACATCTATCGCTACGAGATTCCCGGCGGCCAGTACACCAACCTGTATCCCCAGGTGGTATCTCTGGGTCTGGGTTCCCGGTTTGACGAGGTCAAGGAGATGTACAAGACCGTCAACGACATGCTGGGCGATCTGGTGAAGGTGACCCCCTCCTCCAAGATGGTGGGAGACCTGGCCATCTTCATGGTACAAAACGACCTGACCCCGGACAACATCATTGAGCGGGGCAAGAGCCTGTCCTTCCCCGACTCGGTAGTCAGCTACTTCAAGGGCATGATGGGCCAGCCCGCCTGGGGCTTCCAGCCGGAGGGCCTCCAGGAAGTGGTGCTCAAGGGCGAGAAGCCCATCACCTGCCGCCCCGGTCAGCTGCTGCCCCCCGTGGACCTGGAGGCCGTGCGGGAGGAGATGACCCGGTTTATGGAGCCCGAGCACATCACCACCCGGGGCATTCTGTCCTACTGCCTGTTCCCCAAGGTGTACGAGGACTACCGCCGCCACCGCCAGGAGTACGGCTACATCACCCCCATGAGCAGCCATGTGGTCTTCGATGGAGGAGCCCTGGGCGAGACCAACAAGATCAACATTGAGGACGGCAAGACCCTGGTCATCAAGTACCTGGGGTTGGGCGACCAGAACGACGACGGCACCCGCACCGTCAACTTCGAGCTCAACGGCACCCGCCGCGAGGTGGCCGTACCGGACAAGCGGGCAGAAGTGAAGGGCAAAGTCGTGGTCATGGCAGACCCCGCCGACAAGAGCCAGGTGGGCTCCTCCATCCCCGGCATGGTGGCCAAGGTAGCCGTGAAGCCCGGCGACATGGTGGAGGAAAACCAGGTACTGGCCGTCATCGAGGCCATGAAGATGGAGACCTCTGTGGTAGCCCGCATGGCTGGCGTGGTGGACCAGGTGCTCATCTCCGACGGCACCAGCGTCAAGGCCGGCGAGCTGCTGATGACCATCAAACTCAAGTAATATCCTGTCTTTTCATGGAGGAGATTCCCCACTCTGGAATCTCCTCCATCATTTTTCCATTCTCCGGTATAGGCCTCTCACCTCCTGTCCAAAATAGCCGTGGAGGTGTTATTATGAACCAGAAACCGAATTTATGGCAGCGAGCCGTGGAATTTGTCACGGGGAAAGGATTCTATCTTGCCGTGCTGGTGTGCGTGATGGTCATTGGCCTGTCCGCCTACTTCATGATCCAGAGCGTGCGCAGCAACCTATCCAAAACGGCCGATCATCAGGCGTCCAGCACCGCATCCATCACCGTCACTCCGGCCCCCAGGGCCACGGCCACGCCTCGCCCCACGCCGAAGCCCACGCCCACACCCGCTCCTACCCCTCAGCCTACCCCTGAGGCCACCGCCCAACCCACCAGCGCCTACTCCTGGCCGGTGAGCGGGACGGTGATCTCCTCCTTCTCGGTGGAGGCCCTGTCCTACAACGAGACCATGGGGGACTGGCGGACCCACGATGGCATTGACATCGCCTCTTCCCTGGGCACCCGAGTCCAGGCCACCGCCAAGGGCGTGGTCAGCGCCGTATATGAAGACGATGTGATGGGAGTCACCGTGGTAGTGGACCACGGCAACGAGCTGTTCAGCGTCTACTCCAATCTGGAGGAAAATCCCCCTGTGGCGGTGGGAGACACCGTGGCCTCGGACACCGTGGTGGGCGAAGTGGGAGAGACCTCTGTGGCGGAGAGTGGCAAACAGCCTCACCTGCACTTTGCCATGTATCAGGGAGATGCCCCCATCAATCCCGAGGACTATTTGGGACAATAAACCGATAGGGATGCACGGCTAATCACGCGTGCATCCCTATTTTTTCTTAGCTCTCCATATGTCGGCCCAGAAAAGCCGCTGCAATCTGGGCGGTCTTCTGTTCCGTCTCCCCCACCGGGACGTCCCCGTGGAGCAGCAGCACGCTGCCCAGCACGTCCCCGTGGCTGATGATGGGATACACCGCCTCCACCTGGTAGCGGCCGTCCCCCTCGGTGAGGGTGAGGCCCTCGCCGATGCTGTGGTAGGGCTTGCGCTCCTCCATCACCCGGCCCAGCTCTGAGGACACGCCCCGCTCCACCAGCTCCTTCCGGGGTGCGCCCCCGGCGGCGATGCAGCAGTCCCGGTCGGTAACTACCACCGAGACACTGGTGACCCGGTACATGGTCTCGCACAGCTCTCCGGCCAGCTCCGCCATGTCCTCCAACTGGGAGTACTTGCGAAAAATAACACTGCCCTCCCGATCGGTATAGATCTCCAGGGGGTCACCGTCACTGATAACATTGGCATGGAACACCTTGTCCAGGTGGTTGTTGGACTCCTGAACGATGGTGACCGATGAGATATGCCCCATGCCCTCATTAAAATTTACGGCGCCCTCCAGGGTTCCCGAGCGGAGGATGGCGTCCACGTCCGATTGCAGCTGAATCTCCAGGTGATCCTCGTAGACCTTGATCTGCCGGATGATCAGCTCCAGGTCGTTACGCTCCAAGGTGTCCTTGCTCAGAATGTCGTGAAAGACCTCCATGGCGGTGCGGGCGGCTCGGTTGACCTGGATGATGGTGTTGCGCTTATCGGACAGCATTTCAATCTGGTGGCTGATGCCCTCAATTCGCTTTTGCAGATCCGCCTCCAGTTCGTCGTAGGTCTGCTCCAGCAGTTCTTCCTGTTCCGGGTGCTTCATCAAGTCCCGGATGCGCTGGCGTTTGGTGACCTTCAGCTCTTCCTGGAGATCCACCAGCACCTCGGCCAGGTGGTCGGCGCTCTGCTCCGTCTCCGCCACATCCTCCTGCTCCCGGGCCAAGTCCTCATTAAGCCGCTGGAGCATATCCGCTGAATGGTCCATCACCTGCCAGACATAGCTCTTCAGCAACTCGTCCAGCTTGTCCACTCGGATGTGGTGGGAGGTACATCCCGACCGCCCCCGCCGGTGGTAGGTGCCACAGGTGTAGGCGTTTTTCAAATCCTTCCGGCTCATGGCAAACATGGGGCTGCCGCAGTCTCCGCACACCAGGAACCCGGAGTACACATTGTCGTACTTTTTCACCCCCCGGTAGTTGGAGGTGGTACGCATTTCCCGCAAGGCTCGTGTGGTGGCGAAGGTGCGGTAGTCGATGATGGCCTGGTGGTGGTTCTCAATGACAATATGCTCGCCCTCGTCCTGGCGCATCTCCTTGCCGTTGATCTTCTTGCGGGTATACTTCCCCTGGCGCAGAGTGCCGATATAAAAGTCGTTATCCAGAATGCCCTGCACCGTCACCAGGGACCAGCTCTGTTTCACTTCCCGGCGGTATTCCTTCCCTGCCGCTTCCTTTCGGGCGCGCTCATCCATACGGGCGGTGGGGATACCCTGGTCGGTGAGATAGTTGGCGATCTTTTTATACCCCCATCCTTCCTCATTATAGAGGAGGAAGATGGTGCGTACCACGTCCGCCTGGGTAGGGACAATCTCGAACTCCTGGCGGTCGTTGACAATGTACCCGTAGGGGGCGGCACAGATCCATTTGCCGTCTGCCTGCCGACGCTTGATGACGTTCTTCACCTTTTTGCTGGTGTCGGTGACGGGCATTTCGTTGATGAGAAATTGGAACTGGATTTTCAGCCAGTCATCGTCGTTGGGAAAATCGATGCCGTCCCCAATGGAGATGATCCGTGCTCCGGCATCCCGCAAGTCCTCCAGCTCCACCAGGCCCCGGCTGTTGCGGCGGGAGAAGCGGGAGAAGTCCTTGACCACCAGGATATCGTATTTGTGGCTCACCAGCCCCTTGCGCATGGCCTGATAGCCCTCCCGCTGCTCGAAGGTGTAGCCGGAGCGATCCCGGTCCTCGTAGAAAGTAAGGGTGCTATTGGGAAATTTCTGCTTCACAAAGTCCTGGATGATGGCCTTCTGGTTTTCGATGGATACGTTGTCCCGATCCAGCTCCTCATCCACCGAGATGCGGCAATAGCCGGCAATGTCATACGTTTCGATCATGTGATACCTCACATCCTTCCATCAGTAGAATCTTGAGAAATCCGTTGCTATGTATTTCTTGAATTGCTCTTTGCAATATTCCTTCTTTTCTCCGGTTTCCTTGTCTATGCGGTTACCATTGAACCAGATACTCCGTTTTCCTGCATTCTTGCCAGTCTTATTGGTGACACACTCTTTGAGGAATTCCTCAGAAGATAAAATCCACATCGTATTGTCCAGCCACTCCGAGAAGAACACAAAGTAGAAGTTTGGCCTGAACTCATGGGTAATGGCCGAGAATAGTGCTGCATCCCCGTCTGTTACACTGCTGGAACGAGCTTTGATCTGAACCTCGATGAAGGTACCGTCGCTCTTTTTGATGACACAGTCCACTCCGTGGTCGTCTACCAGTGGTACATAACAATCCAGCCCTTCCATTAGCATTTTACCAATCAAATAGTATTCCATTCGTTTGCCGAAGCCTGCCGAATGTCGAAAGGCGATTCCCATTTGCTTCACCTCTTTCTATATTAATTTTCCATCACCTGTACTCGCTAGCCTACTCCAATGATTGCATACAGATTGTAGTGATCTAAGTTGCGGCGAACCTGGCAGGAACCCTCTTGGCGAACCACCGAGATTCTCTCGGTAGTTGCCACCTGCGTCAACTCTTATTCTCCATAGATATTTTTCAAGTGCAGGGAGATGTAGTCGGTAGAGCAGGATTTCCCTCTGCTACATGGGCCTCTGGTTCATGGTGTTCTTCTTTCAACAATATAGTCGATTATATTTTTCATCATTGTAGATAACATTGTATATTGATCCTTGAGAAATTGCAAGGGGAAAATGAAAAAGCAGGAGGCTCCCCATTGTTAGAGTAACCTCCTGCTACAGTCCCGTTTCGTTGCTTTACTCCGTTGATATAATCAGCACTCCCGGTTTTCCCGCTGGCTGCTCGGCAATGATGCCTCCACGTTGAAACCAAGCTGCACCACCAGTGGCAGCATCCTTTACATGGGTGTCTGCACAATAGGGATTGACGTAGAGCACACAATCTCCACTGCGTGCTGCTTGTTGGGCATACTCGTACTTTACGGTCTGATTCCATTCCTCCTTAGGAAAGTCACACCACACGGGCCACAACACCACGTCCGGTTTGCATCTCTTCATTTCCTCTGGTCGTGTCTCTGTCCACAGATCCCCGCATAGTGCAATGGCAAATTTGATCCCGCCATAGAGAAACGTCTCAAACCGTTCCCCTTCGCAATAGTGGTGATCCGTGTGCCAGTATGCTTTCCATCCCTGGCTGACCCGATGAAAATTGTGCACGATGTTTCCGTTCTCATCAATGACAATCTGGCTGCTGAACAAGCGATCGTTGACCCTTTCCACATAACCAAAGGAAACTGCCATTCCAAGCCGCTGGGCCGCCTGACGCATTTGGCGCACAGGCAAATCTTCCTGTTCCACCGCTATGTGGCAATCTTTTTCATAGTCCCATGTTAGGCACTCAAAGCCTTGCAGCACAGATTCTCCAAAGACCAGTAGGTCACACGCTCCCCAGTTCTGCTCCATAGCATTTACCATAGCCAACACATTATGTTCCACATCTCCGGTGATAACAGGGACGGAAGCCAAACCAATTCTCACCTAACCACCCCTCAAAATGCACTTGATTTCTCATATTATTACGCTCCGGCATACTACTGGAGCATTTCTTATCTTCTGCATTGTATCATAGGATTGGGCCTGGTCAAACCTAAATCTTGATCGTACATTATAATTTTGAAAACATTCGGTGGGAGGCAGTTCGCACTGCCTCCCCCATGTCTCACTGTATCATCACTGATTCCATTTGCATTTCCTTTTGCCTCTGCACCTCTTTCTCCGCTGACCGCCGACGGTTGTAGAGCAGGAGATCTCGGGTCTGCTCGTACAGGTTTTCCTCTCCCGACAGGAACACCGCCACCAGATACTTTTGTGCCTTGTACTGCTGGTAGATGGGTTTCAATGATTCCCGGAACTCCGGGTCATTCTTTTCCTCTCGGGTCAGCCACAGCTCTACTACTTTACTTTTCTCACGTACGTTTATTTGCAATGGGCTATCATCTCCTATCCAATATTTTCCTCTATTTGCCTAAAAAATATTCACATGGATGGTTCCCATGTGGGTTTATCCTCATGATCATCCGCCTTGTGTCCCAAGGCGATTTTCTTTTCCTGTTGTCTGCGCCGGGCTTTTCGGTCGGTGTGGAAGGGCGTGGTGGTGGCGTCCCTCACTGGAGCAGCAGACTGAGTTTGCTCCAGCCTCCGCCCCAGGCCAACCAGAGCAGCAGCAACCCCGCCAGAATCATCAATAGTGTGGCCCAGGTCGGCCCATCCAGATGGGGCAGGTGTGGTCTGGGCAGGCGAATGGAGGGCAGAGAAAAACGCCGCTCTTTCTTTTTCCCAGCCTGTTGCAGCATCCTCCGCATTTGGGCCACATCCCCCGTCAGTGCCTCTATCTTCTCCTGGATGAGGTACCACCCCCTCCAGCTGGAAAGCTCCTGCAGAAGGGCTGTGTGAGCCGCTGTGCGCCGCTCCAGGTCGTCCAGCATATCCCTCTGTTCTGTCTCCAGTCGATACAGGGCGCTGAGGATGTTCAGCAGTTCCTCCCACTCCTCCTGAGTCGGATGGGACGGTTCTTTCGAGGACGGCGGGGCGTTGCGTTGTTTCAATTCCTCCAGTGACAAGTGCTGCTCGGATTGCAAATTCATGTTCCATAACCTCCTTAGTGTACTTATCTTCGTGGAGCCGGTCATCCCGGCACTTCAACCCCTGGGGTGTGGTGTAGGTAATGCTCTTCCGACCATCCGTCCAACGCACCTGGTAGCCTTCGCTTTTCATCAGGGAGATGAACTCTTCCCGACTGGCAGCATACCGCATACATTGATCAATGGTGTTCACAAGGCGGAACTTCCAACTTTCCCCCTTTGCCGCCGAACGATATTCCCGGCTGCTCATGCCCTTGCTCTTGGACTTCTGCTGTTTGGGCAACACAGAAAGACCATGTTCCTCACAGAGTGCATCGGACAATGTACGAAGACGTTTCAATGTGTTGGGCCCTTGGCGAAGCATCTTCCCCGACTGGTAACACACCGCATTGACGATAAAATGGGAATGGATGTTCTGGGCATCGGTGTGGGTAGCAATGAGTACCTCGCTGTCCGGCCAAGCCTGCCGAGCAAAATCCTGGGCCAACTGGTGCGCCTCTTTCCCAGTAACCGATTCCTGGGGATGGAAGGACTGGACGTAGTGGTAGAACCAGACTGGGCTATCCTTGTGGTGCATATGCCGGGTAGCTATGAATTCCTGCACCGCCAGTTGGGGCGTACAGTTTTGACCACTGACCAACCAGCCGTCCTCCTCTCCGGTTTTCTGCGCCTGAGACACATATCCCGCCACGCCATGCAGCGCCCCAGCGGACTGCTTTTGATACTTGATAATTGTGACCGTGGCCATCAGTGCTTTTCCTGTCCCGACAGCTCTTGCAGCTTCCAGTAGATTTGGCTGAGGGCCTCCCATGTGTCCACCAGATGTACTTCTTTGATGCGCCCCATGTTGGCCAGCACGGCCAGCTGGTTGATGCTGCGGCCAATGCCTTTGAGTTCATGGGTGATCTCTTTCAGCCCATCCACAACCACAACCTTGTGTCGCAGGACAGCCCCACGCACATAGGCCCCCACAGGCATTTGAGCCAACTCCGCCTTTGCTGCAATGCTGTCGTACTGTTCCTGTGTTAGTCTCAGGGTGATCCGTCGTTCTTTTTTCTCTCTCATTCAAACCTCCAGTTCTAAAGTGGGTCCGGGCTTCTGCCCGGAATGCGCCGGTTTTCCGGCGCTGCCAAGTCCGACAAAGTCGGACGAAGGCTCTGCTTGCCCTCCCCAAGGGGAGGATTCCCCGTCCCCGGCCCCCGTCTCACCATTGTTAGCTGACAGCGTAGTGGCAGCAGGGTCGATAGGGTCGATGTCCGGGACACCCTCTGCATCGGCACTTTCGGCACGGTGCAGCTCCACAATTCGTTTCCCGTTGCTGCGGCGAACCATCGCCGTAATTCCCCTTTCCCTTAGAGCGTCAAGGCTTTGCATGATCATACGGGACACCTTTTTCGGTGTGATACCCGCTACCCCCTCAGGGTCAATCTGTTTGGAAAGCTCCGTGGGAGTGCCGATAAAGGTTTTCTGTCTCCCCATCAGTTCAGAGAGAAGACACACGATCCGTCCCTCTCCCAGGGCGGGCTGTTCCCTGTTGTCTGAGACCAGTTCCCACACATTTTCCTCATTGCGCCGCAGCTCCAGTTCCCGATATTCGATGTCTCGCCCGATGCAGGTGAGCTTGGCTCGGGCACTGCCCCGCCGCTCCTCCACCAGAGTGAAGCTGGAGTCCACGGCTCCACTGATGGCTGTGGTGCCAGAGATTCGGCAGAACACATCCGCCGCCTTTTCTTTGCGCAGATGGTGGATCAGCAGAATGGCAATGCCGTGCCGATCTGCCATTCGCTTTAGAACCGACAGGTCCCGGTAGTCGTTGGCGTAGGTGGCATCGTGGACTGGGCGAATCATTTGCAGGGGGTCCACAATCACCAGTGCCGTGTCGGGATGCTGCGCCAGGAAGTGTTCCACCTGCTCCTCCAGCCCCTGCCCGATGGGGGCGCATTCCGTACAGAAGTGGACACTGTCCGGTGCGTCCTCGGTGATTTCAAAGAGCCGGTTCTGGATGCGAAGGACAGAGTCCTCCAGGCAGAGATAGAGCGTGGTGCCCTGCTTGCTGGCCAGGTTCCAGACCGGTTCTCCTTTGGCCACTGTCACCGCCAGCCACAGGGCCAACCATGACTTACCCACCTTGGGAGAGCCCGCCAGGATATGCAGCCCTTGGGACGGCAACGTGTCCACCACAAAGTTGGGCGGACGCAGCGGCTGGCTCATCAGTGCCGCTCCGTCCACAGTGCGTAGTTTTGGAATTGGTTCATTCATAATCAACACCTCCGAACATAAAATAAGCGCCCACTTGACGTGAGCGCTTTGAGGAAAGGGATTGTCCTTTCACTTGATTATTCTGGTTGTTTTGATAAAATGAGAGTATCGCAAGATACCACAAAGAAGGATATAGGACAGGGGGTGTGACTATGGAGTTCGGTATGGGTCAGGGGAATTCGTTTGAATGCTTTGTCATGGACTGTTGGAAAGAGTATGTGTACTATGAGGGGCGCAGATTTCCAGCCGGTCATTTTGCTGCAGAAATTCTCAACTACGTCAGGGAGGTCCACGATCCACTTCTGGAGCGCATCTCTAATAAGCCATACGAGGGGAGGAATTACCATGCTGGCATCGCCGTTTCACGCATACTACCAAGCCAGGCAACTGGCCCAGCTGCCAGAAGACGAGCAGTTGATCCCGGTGTATGCGTCTTCGGACATTCAGATTTATCCGTTTCAACTGGCTGCGGCACATTTTGCCTTGCGCTCTCCCTATCAAAAGGGCGTTGTCTTATGTGACGAGGCAGGAGTGGGCAAAAGCCACGAGGCCATGCTGGTGATCACGCAGAAGTGGTTGGAGGGATGCAGCCGGATTCTGCTGGTGATTCCCAATGCCGACTTGCTGCACCAGTGGGTGGAGTTGCTGGAGCAACACTATACCGTCCCCTATGTGGTGCTGACCCATCGTGACCACTGGCAGCAAAACACCACCCCGGACCACCCCAACGCCTTTATCCAGGATGCCCTGGTCATCACCACTTACGACTTTGCCGCCGATCACGAGGAAGCCGCCAAGGTGGTGAACTGGGATTTGACCGTGTTTGAAGAGGCCAACGCCCTCTCCCCGGTCTATCAGGAGGATAACAAGCAGGCCAAGGCCCTGAAGCGGATTGCCGGGGATTCCTTCAAGCTGTTGCTCACCGGCACCCCCATCGAAAAAAACATCATGGATTTGTATGGCCTGATCTGCTTCATTGACGAAACGGTACTGCCCAGCGAGCGTGAGTTTCTGACCCGGTATCTCCGCCGCCCGGAGAACTACCCGGAGTTGAGCCATTTGGTCAGCCCCTACTGCTTCCGCACCCTTCGCTCCCAGGCCAAGTGCTACGCCAAGGTGCCGGAACGTGTGCTGATGACGGTGGAGTATACGCCGTCTACGCAAGAACGGAACCTCTATGAGCTGCTCTATACCTACATCAACCAACCGGAAAAGAAAGCCTTTCCAGAGATGAACCAGTACGACCTGGCTCTTCGCCTGCTGGGTTTGCTGAGCTCCTCCACAGCGGCGGTGTTGCAGACCATCAAGGGCGTCACCAAACGGCTGCAAGGCATGGATGATGCACAGGAGGAGCTGGCCCTGTGGCAGGAGATGCAGGCCGTGGCGGAGAGCATCCCCCAGGATGCCAAGGCCGCAGAGCTGCTGGCCGTGCTCAAACAGGGGTTTTCCCTGATGAAGAAAACAGGAGCCAAACGAAAAGCGGTGATCTTCACGGAGAGCGTGGAGACCCAGAAAATGCTCCAGCGGCTCCTGTCTCCCCACTACTCCACCCTCTCCTACCACGGCAGCGCCGATTATTCGGTGATCCATCGCTTCCAGGAGGAGGGTGAAGTGCTGCTGTCCACCGACAACGGAGCCAAGGGCTTCCACTTGGCGGACGCCGCCTTTGTCATTCACTACGATTTACTGTATAATACCCTCAAGATGGAGCAGCGCATCGACCGTTGCCACCGACTAGGACAGGAGAACGATGTCCTGTCCGTGGCCTTCATCGACAAGAACAACTTCGCCGATGTCCGCAAGCTGGAGCTTGTCAACAAGCGAATGCTGGTAACGGACGGTGTCTTTGGCATCACGGATGACGTGCTGGGTGGCTTTACCGACGACGTGACAGCGGCCTTCCCGGTCATCGCCCGGCGGTTACGCTCCAAAGCCCAGGTGGAGCGAGATTTCCAAGCTACCCTGGACACCTACGAAGAGGGCAACCGACAGACAGTCTCCGCTGCTGAGGATGTACTCTTTACCACGTTCACCAGAGAACTGGCGGACAAGGTGAAGCTCTCTCCCCGGTACATTGACCGCAAGGCCCAAGAACTCAATGACACGCTGTGGGAGGTTGCCAAGTGGTTTTTTGAACGCTACAACGAAAAAAACACCGACTGCCACTTTGTCATAGACGAGGCCAAGCGCACCATCACCGCCACCAATTATGAGCAACTCCCGGTGCTCTTCTACTACTGGACGGGAAGCCAGAACAAGCCCTACCGCAGTCAAAAGGTCTACGGCATGGGGAAGGATTTCCGGCCCAAGGCGGGACAGATCACCCTGTCCAGCACCATTGGCCGTGGCATTCTTCACGAGCTGGAGTGTGCCGACACAGGTAAACTGACCGTTTCCGGTATGGAAAAACCGTGTGAAATCGGCCTCTACACCGTCACTCTGACCTCTGCATCCAGCCGTACAGAACAGCTGGTGTTGTGTGGGCGGACAGAGAGCGGCAAGGTGCTGGACGAGGAAGCCTGCAAAGAACTTCTCGCCCTGCCTGTGCAGGACTACACCGAAGAGGGGCACCGTTCCCCCCACTGGCTGAAAAGCGGCAGCCGCCCCCATGGATTGGACAAGCTGGTTCCCACCCAGAAACTAATGGAGGCTCAGATGGAAAAGTTGTCCCCGGCCCAGGCAGATGAGATGGAGCGGATGAAGCAGCGTGTCACCGCCGAAAAAGTGACTCTCAGCCGGGAACTCAACACCTTGGACAGCCAGGTGCAGGAAGCTCAAGCGGAGTTGAAGACCGCCACCTGCGACCGGCTCCAGCGGCTGACCTTGCAGAAAAAGGTCACAAAGCTACGCCAGGAGTACATGAAGCGGCAGGAGGGGCAGTTTTTTGAGGCTATGAGGTTGGATATGGAGCTGGAGGAGCGAGTGGCTAGCTTTCGAGAAAACGAAAAAATGGCTGTGAAAGTACAGCGAGACTTTGCTATTGAGGTAACAGGTGACAGGTAATAAGTAATAAGTAATAAGTAATAAGTAATAAGTAATAGGTAATAGGTGGTGGACTATGGGGAAGACCGTGCTGGAAAAAAGTATGGATTTTGCTGTGCGTATTGTTCGATTATATCAGTATCTGTGCAGAGAAAAGAAAGAATTTGTACTGTCCAAGCAACTTCTGCGCTCTGGAACCAGCATTGGGGCCAATTTACGGGAAGCAAAATATGCTCAAAGCACCAATGATTTTATCAGTAAAAACTCAATCGCTCTCAAAGAGGCATCCGAAACAGAGTACTGGCTCGAACTCTTATTTCGCACAGATTTTCTGACCCCAAAAGAGCATTCGGACATTTCCCACGACTGTTCAGAGCTGATCAAAATGCTTACATCAATTATAAATACTACAAAATCAAATCGTGGAAATGGTTAACAGCCAAAATGCAGAAACTCCCGAGTTTTCCTAACTATTAACTGTTAACTATTACCTATTAACTAAAGGAGAATTTTGATGGATGGAATGAGTATGGACTTGGAACAAACCAACCTAGACAAGTTACGCTCGGTATTCCCGGAGTGCGTCAGCGAGGGAAAGCTGGACATTGATAAGCTGCTGGCCCTGTGTGGGGAGTACATCGACAACGACTTTGAGAAGTACAAGTTTGAGTGGAAGGGCAAAGCGGAATGTCTGAAGCTGGCTCAAAAGCGTTCCACCGGGACGTTGCGCCCCTGCCCGGAGGAAAGCGTGGATTGGGACAGCACCCAAAACCTCTACATTGAGGGTGACAATCTGGAGGTCTTGAAGCTGCTGCAAACAGCTTATTACCGTAAGGTTAAGATGATTTACATCGACCCGCCCTACAATACCGGCAACGATTTTGTCTATGCCGATGACTTCGCTGACCCCATGGCACGGTACAAGGAAGTGACCCAACAGACCACCAAGTCCAACCCGGAGACCATGGGACGCTACCACACCAACTGGCTGAACATGATGTACCCCCGTCTGCGACTGGCCGCAAACCTTCTGCGGGATGACGGTGTGATTTTAATTTCCATTGATGACGTTGAGATTGACAACCTCAAAAAACTATGCAATGAGGTATTTGGTGAAGAAAACTTTGTGGCGCAGTTTATTTGGCAAAGCAGACAAAACAAGGACAATCGTAATATCACAGGTGTCTCAGTAGACCACGAGTATGTTGTTTGTTATACAAAACAATTTGGACACCGTGTATTTCGTGGCACTGAACGAAAAACAGAGCAATACAAAAATCCAGACAACGACCCTCGTGGCCCGTGGACAAGTGCCAATATGGTAGGGCTTGCAACCGCTGATGCACGTCCAAACTTACACTACGATTTGATTAACCCAGCCGATGGAATAAACTATGGTTGCCCAGCAAAAGGCTGGCGATATGACCGAAACACTATGAACCAGCTCATTCAAGAGAAAAGAATAATTTGGCCAGATAACCCTGATGGACGTCCTCGTAAAAAAGCATTTCTGAATGAATTGTCAGATAATCTCCCGGGTTTTTCCTCCTTGTTCAGTAGTGGAGTATATACCAATACCGCAACGAAGGAAATTGGAGCAATATTTAATGGATATCTGTTTGATTTTCCCAAGCCAATCCAAATTGTTAAACAGTTGATTTCTCAAGTTACGGATGTAGATGACATCATTCTGGACTTCTTCTCTGGTTCTGCTACCACCGCTCATGCGGTGATGCAGCTCAACGCCGAGGACGGTGGAAATCGGCGGTTTGTTCTGGTACAGCTTCCCGAGGTCTGCGATGAAAAGAGCGAGGCATACAAAGCAGGGTATCAGAACATCTGCGAGATTGGCAAGGAGCGTATCCGGCGGGCCGGAAAGAAAATTGCAGAAACACTTTATGAGGACAAGTATGCCATCAAAATTAACGGACAGACGGTTGCTTCATTTGCTTCGGCATTTGAGATGATGCAGCCCAAAGAAGAAGCAGTTCAAGAAATTCAGGAAAAATTGAAAGGTCTTGATGTAGGATTTAAGGTGTTCAAGCTGGATACCTCCAACCTGAAAACCTGGGACGCTACCCCCATTGAGGACGAGCAGCTTGACCTGCTGTACCAGCGAATGAATACCATGATTCACCGGGTAAAGCCAGAGCGTACCGACCTGGATATGATTTATGAAATCATGCTCAAGCTGGGTGTGCCGCTGACCTACTCCGTGACCCCGTTCTCCATCAACAACAAAACCGTCTATGGCGTGGGTGATGATTGCCTGCTGCTGGTCTGTCTGGCCGAGGACGTGCAGCCGCAGGACGTGGAGCAGATGACCGAATATGCCCCGGCGAAAATTATCATCTCCCGTGACAGCTTTGCTGACGATACCGCTATGGCCAATGCCTACTATATCCTGCGGGATCACGGCATTGAGTTGAAGCTGGTTTGAGGTGAAAATGGTTATGAATTTCGTTAGTGCTATCACAACCTATACAGACTTGTTTTATCAAGTTCATTGTTTGTGGAATCATGCTCTTAATGAAAATTCCCCAAAGGCTTTATCAGAAATAAACCGTATGCTGGATCGCATCTTCGATAAAATAGTTATAGAACAAGGCACTGGGAAGTTTTACAGAGCAAGAATCGTTTCTCCAAGGGATTATGATAAAATTCAGTTAAAAGATAGAATGATTCTGGGTTCTAAAGAATCTGGAATAAAAGGTTTTTGTGCAGACCAAATGGGACCACCACCAAGCGAATATGTTGAGGATGGAAGGGCAAATAAGGCAAAAACGTCTTTTCTTTATTTGGCCAGTGATAAAGTCACTGCTTGTTCAGAGGTCCAACCTATATGTGGGGATTTTATATCCGTCGCTCCATTTGAACTGCTCCAAACAGTGCAGGTAGCTGATTTGCGAAATATTCCAGATGATTTGAGCCGATTCACAAGTAATGATAATCTTGAGCAGCTGATAGACATGGTGTTTGCCTCTGTCCTTGTGGACTTTTTTAGTGTTCCTGTAAAGCAAAAAAACGCCAAAGAAATGTACAAGTATAGTCAGTACGCTTCCGATTATTTGCGAAAAAAAAGTGTTTCTGGCCTGATGTATAATTCTTCGCATAATTCAAATCCAGGAAGTTACAACCTGGTTCTTTTTAATCCATCTACTGCAAAATGTATGGTTGAGTATGCTGAAATGATAACCTGTCTTTCTGTTGCGGCTTCTTTCCAAAATATTTCTGAAAATGTTTATGGGGACGATGTAGCCGAAATCATGACAGCAAAAAAGGAAATTCCAGAATATAACTGGGCAAGTACGGCCGTATTACAGCGAGACCTACTTAAACTTAAGAAAAAGGCATGTGATCATACATGAAACTCAAATTCAAATCTCAGGACTTTCAAACCCAGGCAGTCAACGCTGTGGTGGATTTGTTTACCGGCCAGGAGAAAACCCAGAGCACCTTTTCTGTGGTGGATGAGCGACAGATGTCTCTGCTCAGCGACTGGGGCCAGGGAAATGCCCTTTACATATCCCCGGAAGCTGTGACCGCCAATATGCACACGGTTCAGAAGCGGAATCACCTGCCCCTGACTGATACCGCCGAGACCATGCAGTTTTGCATTGAGATGGAGACCGGCACAGGCAAAACTTACGTCTACACCAAGACCATCTTTGAGCTGCACCGCAAGTACGGCTTCACAAAGTTCATCATCGTGGTGCCGTCGGTGGCCATTCGGGAGGGCGTGTACAAGTCGTTCCAGATCACCCAAGAGCACTTTGGCCTGCAATATGACAATGTACCCTGTCGGTACTTCATCTACAACTCCGCCAAGCTGTCTGATGTGCGCCAGTTTGCCACCAGCTCCAACATTGAAGTGATGATCATCAACATCGATGCCTTTAAGAAGGCGGAGAACATCATCAACCAGTCCCAGGACAAGCTAGGCGGCGAGACGGCCATGGGGTTCATCCAAAATACCAACCCCATCGTCATCATTGACGAGCCCCAAAGCGTAGACAACACCCCCAAGGCCAA
>CABPXX010000003.1 GCA_902461475.1 uncultured Eubacteriales bacterium
GGGATGCTGCCCGAAAACCATGGGTGCTTTGTACAAAACAGACAGGGAGAAATCGTCAATTCGAGGGGAGATTGCCAAAAAGATCACAGATGTGTTTTTGACGTTGACAGATGTCTTTCCTGGAACTATAATGCATATAACACATTAAAGTGATAGCATAATAATGTGAAAAATCTCAGAGAGGAGAAACTGCTCATGGGCAATCAACGTGTATACAACTTTTCCGCAGGCCCTTCCATGCTTCCGCTGGAAGTCCTCACCCGAGCCGGGTCAGAGATCACCAATTATCAGGGCTCCGGCATGTCAGTGATGGAGATGAGCCACCGATCTAAGGTTTTTGACAAGATCTTTCAGGACACCAAGGAGCGGTTCATTCGCCTGTTCCATGTGCCTGACAACTATAAGGTGCTGTTTTTGCAGGGGGGCGCTTCGGGCCAGTTCTCCATGGTGCCTCTGAACCTCATTGGAAAGACGGGAAAGGCAGACTATGCCGTCACCGGCAACTTCTCCAACATCGCCTATAAGGAGGCCAAAAAGTACGGCCAGATCAACCTGGCCGCCTCCAGCGAGGACCAAAACCACACCTATATCCCCACCCAGGACCAGCTGAAGCTGGACCCGGAGGCCAGCTACTTCCACTACTGCGCCAACAACACCATCTACGGCACCGAGTGGCAGTATGTGCCCGACACTGGGGACGTGCCCCTGGTGTGTGACATGTCCTCGGATTTCATGAGCCGAGTGGTGGACGTGTCTAAGTACGGCATCATCTACGGCGGCGCTCAGAAGAACCTGGCCCCGGCGGGCCTCACCATCGCCATTGTCCGGGAGGACCTGGCAGGCCACGAGCTGCCTTACACCCCCCTCATCATGAACTACAAGACCATGATCGACAAGGACTCCATGTACAACACGCCCCCCTGCTGGTGCATCTACATGCTGGGTCTGGTGCTGGAGTGGCTGGAAGAGCGGGGCGGCGTGGAAGGAATGGAGAAGATCAAGCACGCCAAGGCCCAGCTGCTCTACGACGTGCTGGACGACTCCAAGCTGTTCACCTGCCCCGCCCAGAAGGGGAGCCGTTCCGATATGAACGTCACCTTCCGCACCGGAAACGCCGATTTGGACGCCAAGTTTGTGGCTGAAGCCACCGCGGCGGGCTTTGTCAACCTCAAGGGCCACCGCAACGTGGGAGGTATGCGGGCCTCCATCTACAACGCCATGCCCACCGAAGGGGTGGAGAAGCTGGCGGACTTCATCCGGGCCTTTGACCAGGTCAACGGCTGAGACAGGGGGAAACCATCATGTTTCGTATCAAAACCATGAATAAAATTGCCCAAGTTGGGCTCAACCAGTTCCCCGCCGACTATCAGGTGGGGGACAACGTGGAGGGGGAGAAGGGCATTCTGGTCCGCTCCGCCAAGCTCCACGACTACCCCTTCCCTGACACCCTGTGGGGCATCGCCCGGGCGGGAGCAGGCACCAACAACATCCCGGTGGCCGAGTGCGCCCAGAAGGGCATTGTGGTGTTCAACACCCCCGGTGCCAACGCCAACGGCGTGAAGGAGCTGGTGCTTGCCGCGCTGCTCATGGCCTCTCGGGACCTGGTGGGGGGCGTGGAATGGGTGAAGGCCCAAGCCGCAAACCCTGACACCGACGTGGCCGCTGCCGTGGAGAAGGGCAAGTCCGCCTTTGTGGGCCCCGAGCTGTACCGCAAGACTCTGGGTGTCATCGGCCTGGGTGCCATTGGCGCTCTGGTGGCCAATGTGGCCCTGTCCTTAGGGATGGAGGTGTACGGCTATGACCCCTTCCTGTCGGTGGACACCGCTCTGCGCCTGGACCGCCATGTGCATGTGGTCAAGGATGTGGCCGAGCTGTACCGGATCAGCGACTATGTGACCATCCACGTGCCCTACACTCCCGACACCCGCCATACCATCAACGCCGACACCATCGCCCAGATGAAGGACGGGGTGCGGGTGGTAAACCTGGCCCGGGGCGAGCTGGTGGACGATGTGGCCATGATGGCCGCTTTGGAGAGCGGCAAGGTGGCCCGCTACGTCACCGCCTTCCCCAACAATACCATCACCCTGGCTCCCAACGTGGTGCCCATTCCCCACCTGGGGGCCTCCACCCCTGAGAGCGAGGACAACTGCGCCATCATGGCCGCCCAGCAGCTGCGGGACTTCCTGGAAAACGGCAACATCAAAAACTCCGTGAACTTCCCCAACGTGGAGATGGAGCGGTCCGGGGTGCAGCGGTTGTGCATCATCCACCGCAACATCCCCGCCATGCTGGCCAATATCACCGCCCAGCTCTCCGGCGACGGGGTGAACGTGGAGAACATGACCAACAAGTCCCGAGGGGACTTCGCCTACACCCTGGTGGATGTGGGGTCCCAGGTGGAAGAGAGCGTCATTGACGACATCCGAGCCATTGACGGCATCATCCGGGTGAGAGTGATCTCTTGACAAGCGCTCCATCCCCGGATAGTATGAAACCAAGACACAGCCTGCGAATCGGTGTGGTTCGCAGGCTGTTTTTATGGAGAGAGGTGTGGATATGTCCACGAAGATTTATGGCGTGAAGGGGGAGGACGGGCGTAAGCTCAGCCGCCCTCTGCTGCGGCTGGCTGCCCGGAAATATGGCTGGGGGGAGCTGCCGGAGCTGGAGTACAGCGGTCGGGGCAAGCCCCTCATCCCCGGGGAGGGGCGCTGGCTGTCCCTGTCCCACTCGGGGGGCTACGCCCTGTGCGCCCTGTCGGAGTGTCCTGTGGGGGTGGACATTGAGCTGGTGAAGCCCCACCGGCCCGGCCTGCCCGCCTTTTGCTTTGCAGAGGAGGAACTGCCCCTCTTTGACGGCACTGACGAGAGTTTCACCCGCCTGTGGACTTTGAAAGAGAGCTTTTGCAAGCTGGGAGACACTCCCCTGTACCCGCCTCGGAAGGTGCCTGTGCCGCCTCCCTGTCCCCACAGGAGTTATGAGGGGGAGGGCTGGTGGGCCTCTGTGTGCTGCCAGGATACCCCGCCGGAGGGTATTGAGTGGGTGAACTTGGAGGATATTGTTGAAGTTTTTACCACTCCTTAAAGAAACCTTAACCGGGTCTGAGGGAAAACCTAAAATGCCTTTGGTACACTAGGACAGAACTAGGATGAAGGAGAACAAAGGCATGAACGTCCTGATTTTAACCGGAAAATTTGGTATGGGGCACTGGTCCGCCTCCCAGGCGTTGCAGCAGCAGCTGGAGCGGGAGGGGCACCAGGTGCACACCGTGGATCTTTTTGACTACGCCATGCCCGAGCTGGCCCCCACCCTCTACCGGATGTTTGGGTGGCTGGTGAAGTACGGCGGCGGCCTGTATAACCTCTTCCACCGCCTGACCCGCAACGTGGAGGGGGACATGCCCCTGGCCGGGGCGTGGGTGGAGTATCTGGAAGAGCTGCTCTTTGAGACGGGGGCGGATGTGGTGGTGTCCACCCATCCCGTGTGCTCCTCGGTGGTGGCCCGGTACAAGCGGGAGGGGGGCGGGATGCCCCTGGTGACCTGCATCACCGACGTGACCAGCCACAGCGAGTGGATTCACCCCGGCACCGACTGCTACCTGGTGGCCTCTCACCAGGTGCGCCAGGGTCTGGTGGACAAGGGCGTGGAGGCCGAGCGAATTCTGGTCTCCGGCATTCCCGTGGGCCAGCAGTTCACCGGAGGGAAACCCAACCGGGGCCAGCGGGAACTGCTCATCATGGGGGGCGGCCTGGGGCTGATGCCTCGGCGGGACCGCTTCTATGAGCAGCTCAACGCCCTGCCCGGGGTCCATGTGACCATTCTCACCGGGCGCAATGAGAAGCTGTATCAGCGCCTCCATGGAAAATATGAGAACATTGAGGTGGTGGGCTTTACCACCCAGGTGGACCAGTACATGGCCCGGGCCCACCTGATGCTGTCCAAGCCCGGAGGCATTACCGTCTTTGAGGCCATCGCCAGCCGCCTGCCCATGCTGGTGTGGGCCCCCTTTCTGGACCAGGAGCGGGAGAACGCCCGGTTCCTGCTGGAGGCGGGCATGGCCCGCCTGGCGGATAAAGAGGAGGAGGCCTGCCTGTGGGCCATTGAGAGTACCTTGTACGATGAGGCAGGGCTGGCCAGTATGCGCCGAGCCATGGAGAAGGCCTCCAACACCATGTGCCGGGCGACGGTGTGCGCCGTGGTGGAGCAGCTGGCCGGAGAGAAGGTGTACGCATGAAGCTGGGGAGCAAAAAACAGCTGGTGTGGTTTGGAGTCATGGGCCTACTGCTGTGTGCCACCGCCTACACCATTTTGAGCCAGCAGTCCCCCCGGGAGCTGGCGGCGGCCATGGCCCGGGCAGATGCCCGGCTGCTCTTGCTGGCCCTTCCGGTAATGGCCCTGTTCATCGCCTGTGAGGCCGGGGCCACCCGGCTAGTGTTGGGGGCCCTGGGTTGTGCCCAGCCCTTCCGACGGTGCTATTTTTACTCGTGCACCGGATTCTTTTTCAGTAACGTCACCCCCTCTGCCACGGGAGGACAGCCCGCCCAGGTGTACTACATGAACCGGGACGGGGTGCCGGTGGTGTCGGGCACCATCGACATGCTGCTGGTGAGCATTGGTTACCACACGGCGGTGGTGTGCTATGCCTTGGCGGCCCTCTACTTTGGCCGTGACCTGCTGGAGCAGCTGGGCGGCCAGGTGGGAGTGCTCGTCGGGGTGGGGCTTGCCATCTTTGTGGTGCTGAATGTGGCCATGATCTTGTTGCTCTTTCTCCCCGGACCTGCCCGCCGCCTGGGCTACTTCGGCATTGCCCTGGCCTGCTCCCTGGTGAAGCGGCTGGACCGTGCAGCCTTGGAGGAGAAGCTGGAGGGCGTGCTGGCCCAGTACCGCCAGGGGGCCCGGGTCATTGCCCGCAATCCCCTGGTGCTGGTGGGGGTGGTGGCCCTCAGCGGGGCCCAGCTGGGGTGCTCCTATCTGGTGCCCTACCTGGTGTATCGGGCCTTCGGCCTGTCCGGCATGAGCCTGTTGCAGGTGGCGGCCCTCCAGGTGCTGTGCACCGTGGCAGTAGGCTTTCTCCCGCTGCCTGGTTCCGCAGGAGCGGCGGAAGGGGTGTTTCTGCGCACCTTCTTGGCGGTGTTTGGCACGGGGCTGGTGGCTCCGGCCATGATTCTCTCCCGGACCATGAGCTGCTATCTGGTGCTGCTGGTCACCGGGGGCGTGACCCTGGTGGGGCACCTGCGGCGAAACATGGCCGGAAGAAATATGAAAACCTCTTGCAATCCCCTGAGGGGTGTGGTATCATAGAAAACACTTGTAAGGGCTGTTGCGCCCATTTTTAGACTGTGACTGAAAGGATTGAATTCCATGACCACTCCTCAGCTGATTCTGTCTATCGTTTACTTCGTGGTGTCTCTGGCCCTGATCGCCATCGTGATGCTCCAGTCCGGAAAGAGCGCTGGTCTGTCCGGTGCCATCTCCGGTGCTGCTGACACCTTCCTGTCCAAGAACAAGGCCAAGACTGCCGATGCCCGCATGGCCAAGATGACCAAGTGGGTCGCCATCGTGTTCCTGGTTCTGACCATGGTTCTGACTCTGATCTAAACAATAGCAGGAAATCCCTCGACTGTGACAGTCGAGGGATTTTTTTCTAGTGAAAGAGAGCCCCCGGAGTTTTCGCTCCAGGGGCTCTCTTTGATCAAGGCTTGGGACAGAAAACCGGATTAACGGGTGTGTCTGCGCCGCTGGAAGGTCAGAAGGGCCAGGGCGCCGACGGCAGCCATCAGCGTGGCGGTGGGAAGAAGCCAAGCATTGGTGTCCCCCGTCTGAGGCACGTTGGTCTCAGGCTTCTGGGTGGTCTGAGGCTGGTCGGTAGCTTCTGGGGTACCGGCGGCAGTGAGGCCGTCCATAGCGGCGCTCAGAGCGGTCACAGCGTTGTCTACGGTGGCCTGGTCGTCCTCGCTGAGGGAGTGGTCAGCCAGCACGGCCTGGGCGGAGGCCAGAGCGGTGCGGAACACGGCCACGGACTCGGCGGTGTAGCCCTCCAGGTTGAGGTTCTCCGCTTTGCCGATGAGGTCTTCCAGAATGGACTTGTCCGCCTTGTACCGCTGGGCTAGGATGGCATCCAGCAGGGCCTGGGCGGCCTGGTCCACATCACCCTGCATGGCATCGCCGTCCTCCATAACCACCTTGGCGGCCTCCAGAGCGTCCACCAGCTGCTGCCAGTTGGCTTCCACATACTTGTTGGCGTTGTCCATCATACCATCGGCACGCTCTATGAGCAGTTCCAGTGCAGCTTTGTCACCCCGGGTGAAGTCTAGGAGGTGGATGGCCGTCAAGAGGTCGTCACAGGCTTCCTCCACCATCTCCTGCGTGGCATTTTCGGGGTGCTCCAGAATGGCTTGGGCCTGCTCCATGGCCTCTTGGAAGAGCTTGGCCACGGTGTCAATCAGGTTGCTGGTATCCTGCTCCAGGGCGTAGTCGTAGATTTTTTGCAGCAGGGTCGTGTCGGGCGCTTCGGCTGCGGCTACCGTGACGGTGCAGGTGTCGGTAAAGGACCCATCCTGGGTGGTGACGGTGATGACAGCGGTACCATTGGCCAGAGCGGTCACCATTCCGTTTTCGTCCACCGTGGCGATGGCCTCGTTGTCGCTGCTCCAAGTCACGGCTTTGTTGGAGGCGTTGCCGGGCTGAATAGTGGCTTCCAGGGAGAGCGTGTCACCCACAGCCAGCTGAGCGTCGGAGCGGTTGAGAACGACCCCGGTCACAGGGATGTTCGGCCGTTGCTCCAGAGGACGGATGAACTTGGCATCCGCCCAGTCGGCGTGATCGTTGAAGTTGTTGACACCCATGTCGGCGAAGAGCTGAATGGTGCGCGCGCCACGGATGTCTACACTCACCTTCTGCATGGGGGAGTCTACCGTCATCTCGCCGGAGTTGAAGCGTTCCTCACCGTCCACCAGGACCCGGAAGGTGACGGAACTGGGGACATTGCCCTGGGCGACTTGGACGTAGTCGATGCCCACATAGGACTCAAAGCGCTGGTAATTCTGGCCCTCCAGATTGTAGGCAATTTCCGACTGGGCATGGGTACCCAGGCCCTTCTGGAACTCCACGCGCTGGCCATTTTCATCCATCAGGGCGATGGTTCCGCCGCTGGAGGAACGATCCAGCTTCAGTGTGTCGTAGCCCACCTCTTGCTTGGTGGCCAGATCCATGCGGTCGGAGGCATACTCCAGACCGGAGGCATTGATGTGCAGGGTATAGGTTTTCACGGTCGTTCCATCGGGGGCGGTGACCTCAATGCACACGGTGTTGGAACCTTCGTACATCTGGAGGTCTGCATCTACCTGCCCGGTTCCTTGGAATTCCTGGGTGTCGGAGAAGATACGAAGGGTGGCGTTGTCCATGAGTGCCTGTGCATGGAGATGGAGAACAGCCTTGTGGATGTCCATGGAGTACTGGGTAACATCCGGTTTCAGAGCATCGAAAGCGGGAGAAAGGGCCTGATCGGCGGTCAGGGCCATGAGATCGGCGTTATCTGGGGCGGTAACAACCACATTGACGGTGTAGTAAGAGGTTGTCCACATATTTTCGGAGCGGTTGGCCACAACGATTTGGTTCAGACCGGAGTGAATCTCGTACTCCGCACGGGTGCCATCGGTACGGGTGCAATCCTTGGTGAAGCTGGTACTTTGCTCAGCGGCTCCCTGTACAGCCTCCAGGGTGAGCTGACTTGCGCCTTCCAGATAGACTGTGTATTCGTACTGGTCCGGGGCGAAATCTTCCAGAAGGGTGCCGTTGATTTTGAGGCCTTCCAGGTTGGAATTGTTGTGACCATCTCGGAACAGATACAGACGAATGGTGCGCTGGGATACCTGGTCACTTCCCAGAATGGTGAGTTCAAAGGCGTTGATGCCAGCGGTCAGGTCTACCAAGGCGGAGAACTGACCGGTCTGCTGGGCCTGGTTATCCACAGGAATGCGGAAGAAGGAGCGGACTGCGCTGACGGTGGCGTTGGGGTCGTTGGTGCGCAGGTCAAGGGTTACGTCGTCCTTCTCCACGGCCAGGAAATAGCTGTCCGTGCCAGTGCGGATGGCATCTTCATCCAGATTGATGGCAGTGTCATCTACGCTCAAGGAGTCAATCTGAACATTGCGCTCTTGTTGTTTGACGATGCGCACTGTGTAGGAGATCTGTCCCCTCTGAATCTGGAGCACCTCCGGTGTGGCGATGACGGCAGCGTTGTTGCCGGACTGGATCTCCGCCAATTGGGTTCCGTTGCCATCCCGGAGAACGGTGGTGACGTTGGCGGACTCCATGGGATAGGAGACCCGGATGTGGTCAGAGGCATCGGCAGGGAGCAGGAAGGAGGCATCCTCGGAACCAAAGTCGGTGACCGGGTTGCCATTGATGTAGAGGGTGGACAGTTCATCGCCGCCCTGGGTGGAATAGGACACGGACTTGGTGTCCGAAGAGGCCACAGAAGAGGGCTTGCCGTATTCATCCAGAGCTACCACCTGAACCTGAAGGGTGCCGGGGCGGGTGGGGGTGTAGACCGGGTCTGCGGTATACACCACGGTCTCACCCTGTTCTTCGGTGAGTGTCCACTGATAGATGGTCTGGGACACGGTTCCATCGCTGTCAGCGGTCTGGGCCTCTACCCGGGCTTCCTGGTTGACGGAGCCGACGGTCAGCTCAGGCTTGGAAACGGTGGGAGCCTGGTTGGAGAAGCCGTCAAAGATTTCGCAGTCAGGGGTGTCGCCCATGTTCTCGCTGGTGGTCTGGCTGGCCTTGGCAATACGGATGTGGTCAAAGGTGGTGCGGAAGTTACCACCTTCATTGATCCAGGCGCACAGAGCCAGATACACATCTCCATCGGTGAGAATGCCGATGTTGTCCTGGCTGTTGGCGGTGACCCACTGGCCAGCGGAGTTTTTGAAGCGCATGGTTGCAGTACCGTTTTGAATCTCAATTTCAAAGGTGGTGTCGGTCAGTTGATTGTCCGCGGAAGAGCCGGGTCGCTCCTGGGAAGCGGCATTTTCTTCGTATACGGCGGTGACACCATCCAAATGTCCTTTTTTACCCATGGAGTAGTAGTTGTTTCCGTCTTTGTAGAGGAGAATGCCGGCGTTGTTGTAGGCATCACCCCGGACGGGGAGGCCTTGGGCATCCACTTGGATGCGCAGGTCATTTTTATACTCGTCGGGAATGCGGAATTTTACCAAGTTGATGACGGTGGTGTCTCCCAAGTACAGCTCACTTCCGGTCTGGGCAGTGATTTCCACACTGGTGCGGGAGCCACTGAGGTGGCTGGCATCCAATTCATCGATGGAGACACTCTCGTCAGCCAGATATTCCGGGTTTCCATAGCTGTTGGGGAAGCGGTGGACCATGAGCAGGGAGGTGCTGGAGCCATCCTTCTCGGCAGTGACCAGGACAACCCCTTCGGTTCGGGCCGTGTAGATGCCGTTGTCCAGAGTGGCGGCGTTGCTGGGCTGTCCCGTCAGGGGGTCCACCAGGGAGAGGGTGGCGCCCTCGGTGTAGGTCAGGGATGCGGTGCCGTTTTCTTCGGTGATCTCGGTGCGGTCGGCGCTGAGTTCTACCGGGGATGCGGTGTCGTGTCCCACGGTGACGGTGATGCCCTGGCTTTGCACCAGAGCGCCATTCCACTCCACATAGGCTGTGAGTTCCACAGTGCCCTCAGACACGCCCACCAGTTGGCCATGTTCGTTGACATAGGCCACCTCGGGGTTGGAGGTGACATAGCGGATGTGATCGCCGCTGGTGACCAGGTTTCCGCCGGACTGGTTGAGGGTCAGCTCCTCATCCTTGATGGTCACGTCGTCCTCACTCATGCGATCTCCAGCCGTGGTGACATTGAGATTCAGGCCGTTGTCATAGGTGTTGCCTTCAATGACCACGTTCTGGCAGTTGGTGAACTTGAACACGTCTTTGGGGAGGGTCGTCTCGCTCACCTGTCCGTGCAGATCCACCGACTGCCCCACATCCAGCTGTTTGACGCTGTCCAGGGTGACCTGGAGGTTGGCCTTGTCCCGGATGATGGTATTGTTCAGGATCTTCATGCCGTCGACACCGTTGGCGGTGACCACGTTGTCATTGGCCATGTAGAAGCGGTTGCCCTCAATGGTAATGTTGCGGTGGACGGGAATAGAGCCCTTGGACGGAGGAGCGTCCTGAACACCCGTCAACACCACCGGGTCTACAAAGACACCGGACACACTGCCCCATTCGGCCTGACCGGTGGGACGGATATAAAAGTCGTTGTTGCGGATGATCATGTTGCGGATGGGGCCGGACTCATACCAATAATTTGCATCATTGGACAGATAGATGTTGGCCATGGCCATGTTGTCAAAAATATTGTTTTCAATGATGACCGGCTGGCGGGTGGTACAGAGAATACCGCGGGTGGGAATGCTCTTCATGTGGTTGCCGGAGATGGTGACAGCGGGGGTATAGCTCACATTCTCTGCCACATACAGGCCTTCCTTCTCAGAAGAGCCGTTGCGGGTGACCTGGATGCGCAGGTCGTCCAGAGTCTCCTGGGAGAAGGGCTCCTGGAAGGTCACCACTTCGGTGCGCATGTCCAGCTTTTCGCCTTGGTAGGTCTCTCCGGGGGCGATGGAGGACTCCACTACATAGGGCTTGCTCTCATCCTCGCCGGCTGGGGGCTCCAGATAAGTTCTGGAGTAGAACAGAACCTCATCGCCGGGGTGGAACTGGCGGAAACCACCCTGTTGTCCGTGAATGTATTTGACCATCAGGGTTCGTTCATCAATGACCTGCTCCACACGCATATAGCTGCCGTGAACATTGATGGGGTCATCGTGGGCCATGGAGAAGTTACAGTCGGTGACCTTGAAGTAACCGCCGCAGCCAGCGACATGGAGCTGGTCGGCGTTACTGGTGGTGTATTTACCGGTTCCGTAGCGGGGCAGGAAATCCACGCCCCGGAACTCCACGTCTTTGCACATCTGGGTCAGCCAACCAAAACCACTGAGGTAGTGAACATCAATCTCGTCCACCAGGAGATTTTCGCTCTCCCAGAAGAAGGCTCCGGTGGTCTTGCGGGTGGCGGAGTCGCTGAGCAGGAAGATGTTGCCCTCCTCCTGGTCCTGGGGGCGGTTGCCGTTATAAGTGAAACGGAGGACATTCTCTCCCACCTTCTCAATGGAGCGCACACCGGAGAAGGGGTTGGAAGCTGCTTTGTTACTGGCTCGTGCCACCGTCTGGTCATAGCCCTTGTAGATGACGAGCATGACGCAGAAATCGGCGCTATTCTTCTCCCAATAGGGCTTCCCGGTGACAGGGCTGATTTCTCCCTGCCAGGTGATACCAGTGCCCGATTCCTGAATGGTGTAGTTGTAGTTGGCGGGCACATAGAAGTCGGTGTACTGCTTTCCGTTGTCATCCACGCCGTTGCCCACCACGCTGATGTCTACGGTATCGGGGTCTTTATAGTCCAGAACGAAATTTTGAACTTGAATGTCGGTGCTGTCCACCACCGCAAGGGCCATCATATCCCCGTGCATGATCAGAGAGGAATCATTGCCCTCCAGGGTGACATGGTCCATCCCTTCCAGCAGAATCCCAATGTACTTTTCGGGATAGGACAGACTGCCCGTATTGGAGGTATGATAGACCTTCTTGGTGGCGTAATCTTTCCAGAAGTGGTATTCCCCGGTGGGAAAGTTGACGGTTACGTCTCCATCTGCCTCTTTGGCAGCTTCCAGAGCGGCCTTTACCGCTTCGGTGCTGTCGGATTTTCCACTGGGATCAGCACCAAAATCCGTTACATCAATGACGGTAGATGGTGCTGCTTCCGTTTTCGTGGCAGATGCTTGCATCGGGCCGCCGGGGAATAGGCCGGAAATGAGCAGGCTAACTGCCAATAGAATACCTAAGAATCGCTTCTTCGTTTTCATGCTGTGTTCTCTCTCCTCTTTCCTGGTTTAATTCTGGCAGGATTCGGGCAAAATTTCCTGCACGTCTTGAACCTGATTGTAGCATCTGAATTTGAAGGGTGTCAATGTGGGACTGTGTAAAATTATTAAAAATAAAATAGAAAGCAATGCGTATTTTGTGGATTAGAAGGTGGTAAAAATGGATGTCATGACAGATAAAGAATGGTATGAAGAGAGAAAAGGAGATAAAATGGTTAAAAGGAAAAAATGTTTGTGTAATTTACTTAAAAATCGAGGGGGCGATACCAAAGGGCCTGGTATCGCCCCCTCTCGTGAAGTAGGTGAATGATGATTATTTTTTAGTTAACAGACCTACAATGCTTCGCACCGGGGCGTACAGCACCGCCGCCACCGGCCACACAATCCAAGTGCGGTCCCAGGCCATGGTCCAGAAGCTCCAACCCAGGTAGATGGCCAGCACCAGACCCCAGTAGATGGTGGTCAGAGGGCTGTTTTCCTCCCGCTTGTGCTCCCGGGTGTAGTCCCCAGTCTCCAATAGCCGCTGGAAGCTTCCGGCGATGATGCCGGGGCGCACCAGCAACACGCCCACCGCCACCAACACAAACATGAGGATGAGGCCGATGATGGGAGCCATGCCGTCCTCGTCAATGGCCACGGCCACCATCAGTGGGGCCAGGCTGAGGATGCACAGGGTGATGCCCACCACCAGCAGCATCAGGTGGGTGGTCTGGTATTCGGCCTGACGCTTTTTCACCACGCCGTCCACCCCGTAGGCCAATTCCACAGGCTGGTTGTCCAGGTGCTCGTAGGGGGTCAGGCGGCTGCCAAAAAAGAGAAACAGGGCCACCGCGGCGGATACCAGGGCCAGCATCACCAGGATGCCCACCCCGCCTGCCAGAGGCTCGGACAGGGTGAAGCGGCCCTCTTCGCTGGACAGGCCACCCAGATATATGAGGGCGGTGGGGGAGAGAATGCACAGGAACGCGCCCAGTGCAATTTTACTGGCGACCCCTCGCACCGTGTCCAGGTAGGTGTTGGCCTGCTCCAGGGTGATGTGGTGGACCGGGACTTGGGGCCCATCCAGGATGGGGGCAGGTTCCGGCTCTGCCTGGGGCAGCTCCGGCTCCATCTCATCGAGGAGCAGGTAGTCCGTGCTCACGTCAAACAGCTGGCTGAGCCGGAGGATTTTGTCCAGGTCGGGGATGGAGCTGCCGCTCTCCCACTTGGACACCGCCTGCCGGGATACCCCCAGCTGGTGGGCCAGCTCCTCTTGGGACCACCCGGCCTTTTTTCTCAGATTTGTGATCTTATCTCCTAAAATCATAGGTGTGCCTCCCGTCGCTTTTGATGGTCTCATGGTAGCACCTCCCACGGTTGCAGGCCACCAAACAGGGCTGGAAATCTGTCAACTGCCAGTTGCGGCGGGGATATGACACCGTGTTTTGGGGGGATTGGGGGCCAGTTGGCCTTTTACCACTGGGTCAGCTCCAGATACAGATTCTTGTACTGACGGGCGGAATTCTCCCAGGACACGTCCTTAGCCATGTCCCGCTGGACCACCTCGTCCCAGTGATAGCGGTTGGTGAAATAGAGGGTCTTGGCTCGGTTGATGGCGTCCAGCAGCAGCCCGGCGTCGTAGCGGTCGAAGGTGAAGCCGTTGCCGTCTCCGGTGAAGGTGTTGTAGGGCTCCACGGTGTCCTTCAGGCCGCCGGTCTCCCGGACGATGGGCAGGGTGCCGTAGTGCATGGCGTTGAGCTGGGTCAGGCCGCAGGGCTCAAAGCGGGAGGGCACCAGCAGGGCGTCAGCGCCGGCATAGATGCGGTGGGCCCGGGCCTCGTCGTACTGGATGCAGGCGCAGAAGGTGCCACGGTGGGCGCTCTCATAGTAGCGGAAGGTGTCCTCGTACTCCCGGTCGCCGGTACCCAGCACCACCACCTGGGTGTTGCCGTCCAGCACCATGGGGATGATGGAGCTGACCAGGTCCAGACCCTTCTGGTTGGTCAGGCGGGAGATGAGGCCGATGACGAACTTGCCCTCGTCCTGCTCCAGGCCCAGCTCCTTTTGCAGGGCCAGCTTGTTGGCCATCTTGTGCTCCAGCACGTTGCCCAGGTCGTAGTGCTCTGCCAGAGCGGGGTCGGTGGCGGGGTTCCACATGTCGTAGTCAATGCCGTTGACGATGCCACGCAGCTTACCGCTGTGGTAGCGCAGGTGGCCCTCCAGGTGCTCGCCGTACTCGGCGGTCTGAATCTCCCCGGCGTAGGTGCCAGAGACGGTGGTGACCCGGTCGGCGTAGGCGATGCCGCCCTTGAGCATGTTGGCATCCTGATAGCCGTCCTTCAAAGCGCCCATCTGGAACACCTCATTGGGCAGGCCGGACCAGTAGCGGATGGTGGGGATGTTGTAAATACCCTGGAAGCGCAGGTTGTGGATGGTGAGGATGGACCGGGCGTGGCCCACGGGGGAGTCCTTGAACAGGGTGCGCAGATACACCGGCACCAGAGCTGCCTGCCAGTCGTGGCAATGGACAATGTCGGGAATCCAATTTAAGTAGTTCAGAGCAGCCAGAGCGGCCTTGCTGAAGAAGCAGTACTTGGGGATGTCGTCCACCAGGTTGGTGTAGGGATTGCCGGAGGAGAAGAACTCCTGGTTGTCGATGAAGTCGTACACCACGCCGTCACAGACATACTCCATAATTCCCACATAGTAGTTGCGCCCGGTGTTGCCTAGGTCCATGTAGAACTCGCCCCGGTACTCCATTTTCTCCTGGAACTTCTGGGGGATGCAGGCGTAGCGGGGCAGAATCACCCGCACGTCACAGTTGAGCTTTACCAGCTGACGGGGCAGGGCGTACATCACGTCGCCCAGACCGCCAGTCTTGACAAAGGGGTGACATTCCGAGCCGATGAAGGCAATGCTTCTCCGGGGCAGGTTGGACATCTCATACATAGGTTTGACCTCCTCCACAACAGGTGATACATCTTCTTCAACACTGGGAGCGGTTTCCTCTTCAACAGGGGCGGGTTCTTCTTCCGCAGGAGCGGGTTCCTCCTCCACGGGGGCAGCCTCTTCCACCACGGGGGCAGCCTCTTCCACCACGGGAGTGGCCTCTTCCACCACAGGGGCGGTCTCTTCCACCACGGGAGCGACCTCCTCCACGACAGGGGCAGTTTCTTCCACCACGGGAGCGACCTTCTCCACGACAGGGGCGGTCTCTTCCACCATGGGAGCAACCTCCTTCACGACGGGGGCGGTCTCTTCCACCACGGGAGCGGTCTCCTCCACCACAGGGGTGGGCTCCTCCACCACAGGGGTGGGCTCCTCAGCGACAGGAGCGGGCTTCTTGGCGGCAGAGGCGGGCTTCTTCCGGGTATTGGTGGTCTTGCGGGTGCTGGTTCGGGTCTTGGGTGCGGCGGGCTTGGCAGCGGTGGGAGTTTCCACCACAGCGGGCTCCGGCTGCTGCACGGCGGTCACAGGCTCTGCCACCGGGGCAACGGTACGGGCCGGGGTGGGGGCTTTCTTGACCACTTTCTTGGCAGTGGTTTTCTTTTTGGAGGAACGTGCCTTCTTGTGTACCATTATGGATCTTCCTTTCCTGTATGTATCGCCACGCATGGGGGGCGGAAATGGTGGATCGCTCACACCTGTAAGTGTTCCGGGGGCCGATACTGGAGGGCCTCCGCCAGGTGGTGGGGGTGGGTGTGGCGGACATCCGCCACGGTGCGGGCCACCCGGAGGATGCGGTCATAACTGCGGGCGGTGAGGCCCAGCTTTTCATAGGCGCTTTGAATCATGGCCTGGCAGGCGTCGTCCAGCTGGCAGTATGCTTTGAGCTCCTGGGGGCCCATATGGGCGTTGCAGGTGGGGCCGTGGGGGCCGAAGCGGGCGTGCTGGATGGCGCGGGCGGCATTGACTCGGGCCCGGATGTCCGCCGAGGAT
>CABPXX010000004.1 GCA_902461475.1 uncultured Eubacteriales bacterium
CTGCGCAAGTTCAACGCCCTGTTCACCCTGCGCTACTCCGCCACCCACCGGGAGAAAATCAACCTACTGTACCGCCTGACCCCGGTGGACGCCTACCAAATGGGGCTGGTGAAGCAGATTGCCGTGTCCTCCAATCAGGTAGCCGGTGGGTTTAACCAGGCCTATGTGCGTCTGTTGTCCGTGTCCAACGAGAAGGGCTTCAAAGCACGGGTAGAGATTGATGCCAAGGACAAAACCGGTGTTGTGAAGCGCAAGGCATTTACCGTCAAGCCGGGGGACGACCTGTTTCTTCTGTCTGGACAGCGAGATCTCTACGAGGGCTACACCATCGCCGGGATCGACTGCACCCCGGACTTTGAACACGTGGAGTTCGGCAACACCCAGGAGGTAGCTCTGGGCAAAGCCATTGGAGATGTGGACGAAAATATCATCAAAAAGGCCCAGATTCGCCGTACCATTGAGACCCATCTGGACAAGGAGCTGCGATATCTGGACAAGGGAATTAAAGTTCTATCTCTGTTTTTCATCGACAAGGTGGACAAGTACCGCCACGAGGACGGCACAGCGGGAATCTATGCCCAGATGTTTGAGGAGTGCTATCAGGAGCTGATGGTAAAGCCCAAATATGCCGCCCTTCAATCCCGCTTCCCCGCTGATGTGAGCAAGGTTCACAACGGCTACTTCTCCCAGGACAAAAAGGGTCGTCTCAAGGACACCAAGGGAGACACCCAGGCCGATGACGACACCTATAACACCATCATGCGGGACAAAGAGTGGTTACTCAGCTTTGACTGTCCTCTGCGTTTTATCTTCTCCCACTCTGCCCTGCGGGAGGGCTGGGACAATCCCAACGTGTTCCAGGTTTGCACCCTGATCGAGCAGAAATCCACCTTTACCTGCCGCCAGAAAATCGGACGGGGCTTGCGTCTGTGCGTCAACCAGGACGGTGAACGCATCGAGGACAAGAACATCAACGTCCTCCATGTGATGGCCAACGAGAGCTTTGCCGAGTTTGCCGACACCCTCCAAAAGGAGATTGAGGACGAGACCGGTGTGAAGTTTGGTGTGCTTCAGCTCAGCATGTTTGCCGGGATGACCTATCAGAAAGAAGTTACCTGTGAACATACCATTGACAAAGAAGAAGCCCATGAATTGGTCAAAACGTGGATGGAGGACGGCTCCATTGACAAGTGGATGACTGATCCGGAAATGACGGCGGCAGAAGAAAAAATTACAGCGGAATTGGAATCAGGGAAACTCACCGAACCGCCTAACCCTGTAACAGAAGTCATGCGTCAAATCAAAAATGGCGCAACAGCAGAACAGGCTGCGGAGGCAATTGTCGGAATCACCAGCACAATCACCACTGTGGAGGAACACACTGTCACCCACGAGGAGGCCACGGAGCTGCTGGAGCATTTTGAGCGAAAGGGCTACATCACCAGCACCGGCAAGATGAAAGACACCATGAAGAATGCCTTGAAAAACGGCACTCTTGACTTGCCCAAGAAGTATGAGGCTGCCCGGGAGCGGTTTGAACGTATCATTGCCAACGCCGACCGCAAGCCGCCCATCCGGGATGCCTCCCGGGATGTGGTGGTTCACCTGAACAAACAGGTGATGCTCTCCCCTGAGTTCTTAGAGCTGTGGAACAAGATCAAGCAGAAAACGGCCTACCGTGTAAGCATCGACACCGAGCAGCTGGTGGAGAACTGTGTGAAAGCCCTGCGGGAAATGCCCCACATTCCCAAGACCCGCTTGGTGTCCCAGACTGCAGACCTCTACATTGAGCAGGCGGGAATCAGCCATATTCAGCGGGAAATGCGCACCATGGACATTGCCAACGACTATCAAACGTTGCCGGATTTGGTGACAGCCATCAGCGATGAGACACTACTCACCCCGGCTACCGTGAACCGAATTTTGGTGGAGAGCGGACGGTGTGGAGAGTTTCTGAACAACCCGGAGACGTTTCTGGAGCAGGCTGTGGAGCTGATCCGCAACCACCGCCATGCTCTGGCCATTGACGGCATCCGCTATGTAAAGTTGGATGGTCAGGAATACTATGTGCAGGAGATTTTCGACACCGCCGAGCTGATTGCCAATCTGGACCGCAATGCGGTAAAGGTGGAACACAGCGTCTATGACTATGTAGTGTACGACAGCTCCACGGTGGAAAAGCCCATGGCCGTGGCTCTGGACAACGACCCGGACGTGAAGATGTTCTTCAAAATTCCCAGCCGCTTCAAGATTGAGACCCCCATCGGCACCTACAACCCGGACTGGGCGGTGTACCTTAACAAGAACGGGGAGGAAAAGCTGTACTTTGTTCTGGAAACCAAGGGAGATACCAGCTTTATGCACCTGAAAACCAGCGAACAGTTGAAGATTCACTGTGGCCAGGAGCATTTCAAGGCACTGGATTCCGGCATTGAGATGCAGACGGCGACGGATTGGTCCAGCTTGCGGAAGCGGGTGTGAGGGACAATCTACCTCATTCCCTTCCCCGCTGCACAGGGGTCGGCATTGGATTGGAGGCACCAGTATGAGTATTTTATCCCTGGCCAGTGGGCAGTCTGCCTACCGTGGCTACGACTATTTTCAGAACAAAAAGGTTTTGCAAGTGGAACCGTGCGGCGACACCTCCTACCACAGCACTGTGTCCGGCAGCAACGGCGCGCAATATGACGTGACCATCGACCTGGCCCACCCTCGAAAAAGCCAGTGTACCTGTCCCCATGCCGTCGGACGGCGGATCATTTGCAAGCACATGGTGGCCCTGTACTTCACGATTTTCCCCGAAGAAGCCGCACAGTATATTGCAGAACTGGAGGCATATTGGAACGAACAAGAACAGGCACAGGAGCAGCTGGAGGAGCGTTTGCTCCACCGTGTGCATCGCATGAAAAAATCTGAACTCCAGGAGGCATTGCTGGATCTTCTGTTCACAGGGCCGGAGTGGCAGGTTGAGCGTTTTCTGGATACATACAATGATTTTTACGAGGAATAATCGAGCACACCCCATGCGGCAAAAACCGCATGGGGTGTGCTCCACTTTCTCCTGTTATGTTGCAAATCTTCTTGAGCCCAGGTGGATACCTGCTTATCGCCGCACCCGCTTGCGCAGGGTCACCACACCGCACAGAGCTCCCATGGCCACAACCAAAACCGCCACATAGGGCAACATATGGTTGGTATCGCCGGTCTGGGGAACCTTGTCTGTATCGGGCTTGCTGGTGTTGCCCGGGGCATTGTTGTTGGTGTCCCCGGAGTTACCGGAGTCATCCCCGGGCTTGGTGGCATCCCCATCAGGCTGGGCTGTGGTATCATCCCCAGGCTTCTGGGTGTCGTCCTCTCCAGGCTGCTGAGTTTCCACCAGGGCCACCTCGGAGCGGTCCCGGATGCGCAGGCAGGCCCCATCGGGATCATAGTACACCACACCCACAGCAGAGATGTCGGCCCCCACCTTCACAAAGGTCTCCAGGGGGGTGCTGCCGTCCTGGGAGTATCCAATGTAGTTGTTGAACAGCAGGCGGAATTCCTGAGTACCGTCACTGAGCATGACCTCACTGACCTGCTCGCTGACCAGCTCCACCGAAGTCACGGTGCCGCTGACCTTGGCCAGCCAGCCACCGTAGGTGTCGTAGTCGTTAGCCTGCTCCAGGGTCAATTCTTTCGGCTCAACGGGCTGGATGGTGCTGTCCACCAGCTCGATATCGATGACCCGCAGGTCCACGTCACCCTGGTACTGATCCCAGCTGCCGGTAACCCGGACCGTCTGGCCCACCAGGAAAGTGCCGTCGGCACTGGAGACAGGATAGAGGTCAATGCCGCCGGTTTCGTCCTGGATGTAGATGGTGTCAAAGAAGGCATTGGGCTCCACGTTACCAGCGGTGACCACACCCTCCACGGTGAAGATGTCACCCACTTGACCCTGGCGGGCTTCAGCGACGGTGCTGATCTCCCGCTCTTCCAGAATCGAGGCTACAATGTTCTGGGCAATCACCTTGTTGGCGTAGCTGGCATCACCGTAGTCCACGCTGGAACTGTCGGAGATTTCAAAGTTGGACAGGAACACGGTACCGGCCACATACACCCGGCCCTGGCCCACGGCCTCGGTGGCCAGAGTGACCACATCGCCCTTTTGCACCACTGCGGTGCTGGCATCGTAGGAGCCGCTGGTGGTGCTGCCTTTGTCCTTGCCGCTGTCCCACTGGCCCTCACTGCCCTCGGGGCGGAGGTTGGAGTTGATGGAATAGCAGTTAGCAGAGCCCATCACCAGAGCCTGGCCGTTTTCGCCCAGATCCACGGAGCAACCGGAGTATGCGCTGTACGCCTGGCCCTCCTGCAGTCCCTCAAATAGCTGGGGGAAGTCCTGGGTGTTGAAGTTGTCCATGTACACCCGGTAGGTCTGGGTGGCGCCGCCGTTGTAGTTGGTGTCGTCGTCCAACACCTCATCGTCGTTGAGCCGCAGGGTGGAGCCCATGGCCTCCAAAATAGGGTTGATCTGCTCGGTGGAGCAGAAGGGTGCCCCGCTGTAGCTGTCCTGGTAGTCGGCCAGACCGCAGAGGATGACGGTACCGCCATTCTTGGCATAGTCTGCCACCATCTGAATATACTCCTCCGAGAAGTTGGTCTCCTGCGTGGGAGTCACGCCATTTTGCTCCTTCTTCAGGGGGGCGGACACCACCAACAGGGACACGTTCTCCAGGTCCTCTGCGGTGATGGTCTCCCCGGGCTGCTTGATGGTCACCAGGGCGTTCATCTCAGCGGCCAGGGCGGTGAAGTTGCCCATATTCCCGGAATAGTAGCCGGTGACATAGTCGTTGTAGTGGGTGCCGTCCACCAGAATGCGGGTGACCAGGGAGGGATCGGTGACGTTGAGCTGGAGCACCCCAGTGAAGGTGTACTCGGTGCCGCCGATGGTGGAGATCAGGGACACATCCACGGTGGTCTTGCCCGCCATATCAAACGTGCAGGGGAAGGTCACCTGGGCGGTGGCACCGGAGGCCAGCACACCATTGGTACCGATCTCGTTGGTATTCACGGTGTAGATCACTTCACCGTCCACGGAATAGGTCATGGACTGGATGGTCATATCACTGCCGGCGTTGTTGTAGATCTCGCTGGACAGGTTGACCGCCTCGCCACGCACCACCAGCTCCTGGTCGCACACGGTGCTGGAGATACCGGCGTTGACCCCCTCGCCGGTCCACACAGGAGCGGTGACGGCAATGTTTTGGTCAGCCTGGGTAATACGCAGATAGTAGTAGGAGTAGTCATTGCTGTCAAAGGTAAAGGTCACGGTGCCGTTGCAGCCGGACAGGGTCTTGCTGGCTGCCACCAGACCACCGTTGACGATCACCTCCACCTTGGCATTGCCGGAGTCGGTGGGATCGCTGATCTGGGCCTGGATGGTCACCCCCTGCTCCTGCTGGGGCAGGATGGAGCCCATGGCATTGCCGTTGAGGGAGTACAGGATGGACAGGTCGTTGTCCTCGGTGGCGTACACCCGATAGTTGGCAATGGCATCGTAAATGCCCTGTTCAGTCAGGTCTGTGGCCAACACCACACTGCGGGCGGTGTTGGAGTCGCCCCAGTTGCCCTTGTGGTTGTCCTGGTTGTTGGTGGGGGCCACGTGCCAGCCCTTGTCCAGGGCACGGGTGTAGTACTCATAGCTGGGGAAGTAGCCGCTGGAACCAATGGCTCCTTCGCCGTTGCCCACCTCAATGAGGGTGATGCGCTGATCCAGGGCGGCGGAGTAGAAGGCGAAGTCCTGGAAATCACCAAAGGTGGTGCCGGGATGGTTGAACTGGGACAGAGAAGAGCTGACCTCCACCAGCTTGTCATAGTAGTTCTGGTATCCTTCCGTGCTGCCGGACTTGTTGCCGAACTCGCTGTTGCTGCGGCTCTCGAAGCCGGGGGTGTTGAAGGTATTCATGTGGCCAAATCCGTCGGACCAGGTCATCTCAAATCCATACAGGCCCACAAAGTCCTCGGTGGTGGCATTTGCAGCCGCCTCGTGGCCCTGAGCCCACTCGCTGCTGATGGTGGAGCAGTCGTTTTCCAGACCCACCCCTTCGGCACTCTCGTTATCAAAGGAGTTGGAGTGGTCGGTGACGGCCAGGAAGTCCAGGTTGTCCACCTGGGAGGCGTGGTCAAAGGCCTCCTCCACGCTGCCCGCACCGTCAGAAATATTGGTGTGGGAGTGCAACTGACCAAAGTAGAGGTTGTAGTCGTTCAGAGACACAGGAGCCTGGTAGGTAAACTCCGCCACGGGGCTGGTCTGCTCCGGCGTACCAGCCTCTTCATCGGCTGGCACATAGGCCATGGCCTTAAGGGTCAGAGTCTGGTCCGCCGTGGGAACTGCCACGTCCTCCCCCACGGTAAGAGCCTGGGTGTAAGTCTTGCTGCTGGTGGTGGGTTGGGAGCCGTCGGTGGTGTAATAGATGGTGGCACCCTCCACGCTCATCAGCTCAATGGTAGCACCCTCGGTCAGAGAGGCTCCGCTGGCCGGGGTAGCCCGCACCTCCAGCTGGGTGGGCTCCGGCTCAGGTTCGGGCACGCCCTCCACTACCTGGAACACCACGCCGGTTTTGTCGCTGCTGTGGGTGGTCCAATCGTCATACTTGTCATCCCAGAGCAGGTAGTTGCCCCGGCCCTGGTTTTTCACATAGTATACTCCTGTGGTATCACTGGCTTCCAGTGTCCAGGTCTCGTTCTCCCCTGCACCGGGGTACACACTGGAATAGCTGCCTGCCATACTCAGGGTCTTGCCCCCGTTGGTGAAGGTAAATCCAGTTTCGGCATCTCCCCCCACTGTCCACACCTCGGTGGCCTCAAACCCGCTGAGGGTTCCCTCTTCCAGCTTCACCGTCACACCCACGGGATAGTAGGTACTCTTCACCGTGGCGGACAGGGCCAGCATGGTGTCGGGGGCATAGATGACCACCTGGTCACCGGCGGTGATGGGCGTCTGTCCCTCCTGCCCGTCATCAGGTACCAGCGGATCATCATTCACGTCAAAACGGCCGCTGCGGTAGAACTGGAAGGTGTAAATCTGGGGCTTGCTGGTATTCATGCTATAACAGGTGAAGTAGCCGCCGTAGTACTCCAGGTACTGGGGCTTGTTATAAGCTACCGCATTGGTTCCCTTGACATAGGAGCCGTTTTCGGCCACTTCCAGGTCAAAGAGGGTGTACTCTCCCTGCTCCTCCACCAGTCGGACGTTGGTGCCGTCCAGATAGAGGAAGCCATCGTCGCTTTTGAGGACATAGTGGCCGTCCTGCTCATAGACCTTGAACTGAGCCGCTCCCTCGGGAATCGTCAGAGTGTCATCGCTGACCTGGGCATCCAGGGCCACCAGCTCATCCTTGGTGCTGCCGGAGCTGCTGGTGTAGGTATAGCCCTGGCTGCTCATGACCTTGTTGGCTTCGGGATAGTAGATGGTCACTACGTCACCCTCTGCGATTGTCTCTACCCGCTGGGCAGTGGCCGGCGCCTGAATGGTGTAGCGGATGGTCTGAATAGCACTCTGGGAGCCATCCAGCACGGCCACCGCCTTCAAGGTCACCTCTGCCCCAGCCTCGCCGGTGATCACCGGCTTGGTCTCGTCGGTATAGCGGGTGCTGGCGTCACTGGGCTGGCTGCCGTCGGTGGTGCAGTAGATGGCAGCCCCCTGGGTGGCGCAGGTCGGGGTGATGGCGGTGCCGGAGGCCACCTCTCCACCCTGGGGCTGTGCCTGGGGAGCGGCCACTGTGACCCCTGCGTCCCCGCTGTTCACCTGGAACACCAGCAGGTCAAATACGTATCCGCTGGAATTGGTAGTGGAGTATGCACCAAAACGCTCCCCGGTGGTTTGCCATGCAATGGCCCGGGTGCTGCTGCTGGAGGCCACAAAGCGGAAGGTGCCGTCTTGGTTGTCGGTGACATTCCAAGTGTAGGCCTCCTCAGGCTTGGTAAAGTTGGTGCTGCTGCCATAGCCCAAATAGTTGCTGCCATTGGACAGGCTAATTCCGGTTCCCGAGGCGGCCACCGTCCACACCGGCACATCGGCGCCGCTGAGGTTGCTGCCGTTTACCGTCACCGGCACGCCGTCAATTTTACTGTCTATGGTGGTGCCCAGAGCCTGAGCGCCGCTTTCGGTGTTGGCCACCAGCACGAAGCTGCCGCCCGCCTGGAGCTGTGCCGCCGACGTGACCTGGGTGTAGGTGGTCTCTTGGGCGTAAGACGTACTGGGCAGCATGCCCAGGCACAGGACCAGCACCATCAGCAGAGCCAATCCACGCTTGCTCCAGCTTTTGAATCTTCGATACATAAGGATCCGTTCCTTTCTCTCACATGGTTTCATCTATCAAGAACTCTGGACGGGCGGGACATCAGATAGGCACTGATGCCTGCCACCAGAGGAACTGTCAACAGGATACCCAGGGAGCCTGCCACACTCTGCAGCACCTCAATACAGAGAAAATCTGTGTTGGCCAGCTGGAGAAACGGGATGTCATAGACCTGGATGAGCAATAACATATTGAAGGAGGAGCCGGCAAAGGCCAGGATCAAGGTGTTGGCCATGGTTCCCATGGCGTCCCTCCCAATGTTCATCCCGGAACAAAACAAGGCGTGGGCGGGAAGGGCGGGGTTTTGTTCCCGCAGCTCCCACACGGCTGAGGCAATGGACATGGCCACATCCATCACAGCTCCCAGAGCTGCTATCAAAACCCCACACACCAGCAGCCCCTGGATGGTCAGTCCATACTCGCTGCCATAGAGCATCAAGTTCTCCGCCTCGGTCATATTAAACCCGTTCAGTGGCGTAATCATCCCTGCCACCCAGGCAAACAACCCGGCCACGGACACCCCACACACGCAGCCCAGGCTGGCACACAAGCATTTCCGGGTCAGCCCATCCAGCAGCACCAGAGAGGCCACCGCAGTCGCCGCCACCACGCCAATGGTCAGGGGTATGGCAGGCAACCCACGAACGAGACCGGGCAAGAGCAAATACCACAGACACAACAGGGTAAATACCAGCCCCAGCAAGGCTCTTAGGCCCTTTTTGCCCCCCAGTATCACCAATACAGCGCAGAAAATGAGCAGTGCGCCCCCCATTACAAAGCCTCGATCATAGTTGAACATGGCAGCATAATAGGAGCCGTCCTCCTGGGTGATGAGGCGTACAATGATCCGATCCCCCTCCTGAACATCCACGTTAAACAGTGCGCTGAGGTAGTTGGTCAATGGCAACACTTCCCCCTTGTGACTACCGGAGAGAAGTTGAATTTCCAGCTCCTGGGCACCCACACGGCGGCCTTCCCCCTGCTCCCAGTCGGGGGCGGCATCGTCCTCCAGAACCGCTGTCACCTTGGCCGGTACAAACACCAGCTGGCTGGAAGCTGTGGGCTGTCCAGTCACCGGGCGGTTGAGCCACACCCCCGCTGCCACCAGAATTGCCAATACAATTAGCACCAAAATAATACGCGGCAGTAGATGAGACCGTCCTCTCCCCTTCTCATCTCTGTCGCATCGCCTCTGTTCTCTGTCCTGTATGATCTGTTGTTTCTGTGCCATCGTGATACATGCTCTCCTTGTTGACAGATTACATCTAAAAGTATACCATTTGAAATTTTTCTCCTTCCATCACTGTTTCAATTGTTTTCGGTAAAGCCTGGGTAAATACCCTACTTCCACCCTGCACGATTTATCACGTTTTTTCTGGTGTCACGATGATACATCAGAAAACAGTCGCTGGAATTGCATTTCCCGCTCGTTGATCTGCCTCTACTCTTGCATTGACAACGCACATAATAAGCACTATAATTGTACTGCAAGGAGGAGTTTGCTATGGATACCAATATGACCTTTCGCATGGACAGTCAGACCAAGGCACAAATGACGGAGATCTGCGCTCAACTGGGCATGACTCCATCTACCGCCTTCAATATCTTTGCCAACGCCTTTGTACGCACTGGCGGTATGCCCTTTGCGGTGAAGTTGGCTCCCCCCGCTAAGATCAGCCGGGCGCAGATGCTGAATGATGCCAGTGAACTCCTGGACACATTTTCCGCTGACTACAAGAGGATGGCAGAATGATTTGGATTAGCGCAGATGATGTGATCGCCCTCCATTCTCTGGTGATCCAAAAGAGCGGCGGCATGGACGGTTTGCGGGATCGTTCCGTTTTGGAATCCGCCATCTCTGCTCCCCTGCAATCCTTCGGCGGCACAGAACTGCTCCCCGGTGACATCGATAAAATCGCTCGTGTTGGCTTTGGGCTTGCTTCCAACCACGCCTTTCTGGACGGAAACAAGCGCATCGGGGCTATGGTGGTGCAACTGCTCCTCAAATGGAATGGGTATACCCTCCAACTACGAGAAGGAGAACTGGCAGACATGTTCATTTCCATTGCCAGCGGAGCCGCTCACGAAACCGATTTGCACAACTGGATTCAGCAACATCTGATATGAGGAAAAGTAGCAGAGCCGCATTCCATTTACGGAATGCGGCTCTGCTGCTTTTCCTATTCCCACCATCTGTAAGCACATGGTTGCTCTGAACTTCACGATTTCCCCTGAGGAAGCCACACAGCACACCTCAGAACTGGAGGCATATTGGAGCGAACAAGAACAGGCACAGGGGCATCTGCGTGTGGGATTTTCTACTTCACAAGCCTCCCGAAATCCAAGTATTAATCTACAAACACCAGAATCTTTTAGCCCTCTATGCCAAACTCTTTGGCATACTTCACCATGCCCTGAATCTTAGGACTCGGCTCATTAAGCCGACATGCCATAAAATTTTCACTCGGTACATAGAACGGGGCTTTGATCCCGAAGTGCTCTGCGGGTATATAGCCTACCCTGGGATAGAATGTTTCACTTCCCAAAACGATGGAATACATGTACCTCAGATCTTTTGCAATTCTGTGCCCCTCCAGTATCAGGGCTGTTCCAATCCCTTTTCCCTGATACTCTGGCAAAACCGACAACGGAGCCAAAGCCAATACAACGTTCTCCCCAATCGACGCTTTTGTAAATAGGACATGCCCTATAACTTCCCCATTCACCTCCGCCACTAACGACAGTTCAGGGATGAATGCTTCTCCTTTTCGTAGCGCATCCACTAAATCTTGTTCATTTCCATCCGCATGTTCTGCGCACGCAAAAGCCCGTTTTACCAGAGAATATACAACTCCGTAATCAGTGGCAGTTTCTTGTCTAATACGCATAGCAATCTCCTATGTTTCAGCTCAATTTGCACTGCTTTTATCTTCTGTCCATTCTGCCGCATCCTCCACCACACCAGTGATCAAAGCCTGGAGGGTGTGGGCGTTCTCATGGGTCACTACTGGCCCGCCGGTCTCCTGCTCCAGTTCCTTGCGGGCATTTCCGGCAATGCGGCCGCCCCGTTGGGCCACTTTGCGGTTTTCCTCCAGCCCCTGGGGTTGCTCTGCCCGGGAGATGCTGGTGGTGGATGCCTCGGCCAACATATTGAGCACCAGCTCCAGATCACTCATGTTGTCCCGCAGGTTCTCTTTCTTCAGCCCCTTGAGCTGCTTGTACTGCCTGGTGGTCATTCCAGACCAGGCACGGGAAATCTCGTCGGTAAGAATGGCATATTCCCGCCCCTTTTCCACGCCACGCTTCTGCCACTCGTCGGTGAGCTCATTACGGATACGGATGGACAGCAGGCGCTGATGCACCCATTCTTCCGAGTATCCCTTTTTCAGATAAGTCTCCAAAGCCCGGTCAATGGCCTGTTCCGGGTCAATGGTCTCCTCGATGCGCTCCCGGCCCACCTGGGCCAGCCACACCTTGAACGGCTCCGCCTTGGGGGACGGGATGGACTGGATGATGCGCAGGAGCTGCTCGGTGTTGGCCACATCGGTCATCCGTTTTTTCCCGTCCGCTGCGGTCATCTTCAAACCGTGACAATTTGTCACGGTTTGATTCCCCTCCTCTTTCAGGCGTTGCTTCAGCTTGCGCCAATAGGCTGTAGGGTCTTTGCTGTCTGTGAGTACTCCCACCACGTCCACCACGGAGAAGTACCACTCCTCCTGTTGGGCATCCCAAGCGGTGCGAATGCGCTGATCCTCAAAAAGTTGGATTTGATCGTTCTGCATCTTCTCGTCCATGCGTATGTACCTCCACGGTTGTGTTTTTCATTTTATCATAACGTCTGTGGCAAATCCAGGGTGTTCCCCTGGTATATATACCCTCTGGATCCCCTCCCGGATTACTACGGTAAAGCCCACAGGTTTCGTCATGATGTACAATCGATGCCGGTCCGTTTTGCCAGATCCAGCATTCCGAAGCAGAACATTTCCCACCGTGTCCATGTTGTCTGTGACGGGTCACCCTCCCGGATGCGCATGGTTCTACGGATTTCCTTTGGTATGACTACACGACCCAGGTCGTCGATTCTTCTCACAATGCCCGTTGCTTTCATCCTTTGCCACTCCTCTGTATTTGAAAAGTCACAGGTGTCATGGGAAATTACCTGTTTTGTCAATTATTATGAGCAATTTCCAAATGGTTATACAGCCCAATTTCACGCCAAAGGAGCGGGGAACACACTGCCCAAATGGTGCGCTGATACGCAGAAAAAATTCTCCTTTCGCCCCCCGTTGACAACCCCTAAAATCGTGGTATGCTAAAATGATAGATTTTCCAAATGCGCATTTCTGCGCCTGCTCTGGCAGCAAAAAATTTTTTGAAAAAGCGCAGCCCATTCGTCAACTTTCTTCCCCCGCTGCGCGTCTACACTGTCGAGCACGCACACAGCATCCATTGGGATTTTTATGTCATATTTTTCAACCTTGGAGGTACCTTCTATGAGCACTCAACCCCGACGCCACCGGAGACGGCGTCACCGCGCATCTCCCCTCACCATTCTCTTCTTCCTCGTTCTGGGCCTGGCCGCTCTGGCCATTGTGGTGACGGTGATCACCCACCTCTTCGCCCCTTCTAATGACCAGCCAGAACCCACCCCGACGCCCACAACCACCGTCTCGCCGGAGCCCACGCCCTCTCTGGCCCCCTCGGCCAGCCCCACCCAGTCCCTGCCCTATGACTTCTCCCAGCCGGTGCCGGAGTCTAGCGCTGTAGAAAAGAGCTATCTGGACGACACCGTGTTCATCGGCGATTCCCGCACCGAAGGACTGGTGCTGTATACGGGCCTGAGCAACGCCACAAGCTATGCCCAAAAGGGCCTCACCGTGGACACCGTTTTCACCGACCCCATTGTGGACCTAAACGGCCAGATGGTGACGGTGGTGGAGGCCATGAAACACACCCAGTTCTCCAAGGTGTATCTCATGTTTGGCATCAACGAACTGGGCTGGGCCTATCCCAGCATTTTCATCGACAAGTTTACCCAGCTCATTGAGGAGATCCGGGCCATCAACCCCGACGCCGTCATCTACGTCCAGGAGATTCTCCCTGTATCTCAGAAGGTGTCCGAGACCCACAGCTATATCTCCAACCAGAAGATTCAGGAGTTCAACCAGCTGATTCTCAACATGACCCAGGAGCAGAAGGTCTATTACCTCCAGGTCTCCCGTGCCCTTATGGAGGTCGACAACTTCTGTCTGCCTGAGGGCGCCTCCTCCGACGGCATCCACCTCACCCCCTCCTATTGCAAAAACTGGCTGGACTATCTGCTCTGCCACACCGTGAATCCCTGAGATTCGGCCACAGGGCATTGGAAAGGAATCTGTTATGGCCACCTCAAAGAACTCGCCTCTGGTCTCCTTTATCCAGGAAAACCAGGAAAAGCTATATCGCATCGCCTATGCCCACGTGAAAAACCGGGACGCCGCCCTGGACCTGGTGCACACCTCCATTGTCAAGGCCCTGCAAAAGCAGCACACCCTGCGCAATCAGGAGTGTGTGCGCACCTGGTTCTACCGCATTCTGGTCAATGAGTGCATGAGCTATTTCCGCAAACAGTCCCGGGTGGTGTATCTGGCAGACCTAGACGACAACCTCATGCCACCTCCCCCGGCCAACTATGGCCAGGAGGAGTATCTGGACCTGTATTCCGCCATTGACCACCTGCCCTCTCAGCTGAAAGCGGTGATCATTTTGCGGTATTTTGAGGACATGAAGCTGACCACCATTGCGGATATCACGTCCACCAATCTCAGCACCACAAAATCACGCCTGTACAAGGCCCTGAAGCTCTTAAAACTGGATTTGGGAGGTATGGAAGATGATCGATCACTCTCCGTATGACAACATGGAAATTCCTTCCCAGCTGTCCAGCGTCGTGGCGGATGCTCTGGCCTGCGGACAGGGAAAACGGCGGGACCGCTTGTGGCTCATTCGCCCCCTCCGCTGCTCCA
>CABPXX010000005.1 GCA_902461475.1 uncultured Eubacteriales bacterium
CAGCCTTCTGGAGCAGCGGGAGCCCATGGACATTGTCAATGAGATTCTCATCCCCGCTCTGGACAAGGTGGGGGCGGACTTCGAACAAAACCGGGTGTTTCTGCCCCAACTGATCCAGTCTGCCGGAGCCGCTCAAGCCGCCTTTGACGTCATCCGCCAGCACATGGCCACGGGCGACCAGGAGCAGGTGGACCGGGGCACCATCGTGATCGCCACGGTGAAGGGAGATATTCACGACATTGGTAAAAACATCGTCAAGGTACTTCTGGAAAACTACGGCTATACCGTAGTAGACCTGGGCCGGGATGTGGACCCCCAGAAAGTAGTGGAGGCCGCCCAGCGCCACCAAGCCCCCCTGGTGGGACTGTCCGCCCTGATGACCACCACCGTCAAGAACATGGAGGAGACCATTGCCCAATTGCGTCAGGCCGGATTGACCTGCAAGGTGATGGTGGGGGGAGCGGTACTCACTCCGGAATATGCCGCTCAAATTGGCGCTGATTTCTATGCGAAAGACGCCAAAGATTCCGTGGACATTGCAAAGCGGGTGTTTTCTACCGCTATGTGATCTGGTCACAGAACGAAAGCACTCAACATAGTATGATACACGTATCAAATCGCGGGAGGAAAACAGATGCGTGTTGTGAAACGAAACGCCGTGGTGGACCAAGCCCTGTGTGTGGCCTGCGGCTGTTGTGTGAAGGTATGTCCCTTGTCAGCCATCGAGGTATTTCATGGGCTGTACGCCAAGGTGGACTCGGCCCGTTGTGTAGGGTGCGGAAAGTGCGCCAAGGAGTGCCCGGCCTCTATCATCACCATTCAGGAGGTGGGGGCATGAAGGGTAAGCGTTGGTATGACTATCTGTGGATTGCCACAGCTATTTACCTAGTCCTGGGCTTTTTCAACATTCTCTTTGCCTGGCTGGGCCTGCTGTGCTTTTTCATCCCCCTGATTTTGGCCGTTGCCACCGGGCAGAAGAGCTACTGCAACCGCTACTGTGGGCGGGGCCAGCTTCTAGGTCTGCTGGGCGGTCGGTTTGGCCTATCCCGGCGGAAAGATATGCCCAAGTGGATGAAGAGCCGGGGATTCCGCTACGGCTTTCTGGTGTTCTTCTTTGCCATGTTCTTTCTCATTCTGTGGAATACGTATCTGGTGTTTGCAGGCGCCCAGAACCTGTCTCAGGTGGTAACCCTGCTGTGGACCTTCCGGCTACCCTGGCACTGGGCCTACCACGGCACGTTGTTCTCTCCCGGTGTGGCCCAGTTTGCCTTTGGCTTCTATAGTGTCATGCTCACATCCACACTGCTGGGCCTTGTGACTATGGTGCTCTTCAAGCCCCGCTCCTGGTGTGTTTACTGCCCCATGGGCACCATGACACAACTGATCTGCCAAGCAAAATACAGAGAAAAATAAGTAGAAAAAAGCTGCCGCGATTTCCTCGCAGCAGCTTTTTTATCGCTCACTTAATTGCCGCAAGGCAGCTTCATTCTCGATCTTCACCACGCCCCGGGAGAGGGAGACCAGACCCTCGGACTGGAAGTACCGAAGCATTCGGGTGACTACCTCCCGGGCTGTCCCCATGTGGTTGGCAATTTTCTCGTGGGTGAGGACCAGCTGGTCCGTGCCGTCCAGCACGCTCTCCTGGAGGAGAAAGTCGGCCAAACGCTGGTCAAAGCTCTTCCACATCACCTGTTCCATCAGCCACATGACCTCGGAGAACCGAGCACTCATCACCTCATTGGTGTAGTTGGCCACGGCAGGAGACTGCTCCATGAGGGATTTGTACACGTCCGGGGGAATAATCCAGAACTCTGCGTCCTTCTCCACTTCAATCTGAATATCAAACTGGATGCTTTGCAGCATACACGAGGCGGAAAACAGGCACATATCCCGCTCAAAGAGGCGGTACAAGGTGATCTCCCGCCCCTCGTCCGAGAGAATGTACGCCCGCAGCTGTCCGCTGCACACCAACAGCAGCCCCAGGCAGTCCGCTGAACCGTTGTGGAGCACGGTCCCCTTGGTGGCCTGGGCTTTGGAGGCAGAGGCAGTGAGCAGGTCCTGCTGGGCTGGGGTCAGTTGGTCCCAAATGGGGAAATATTGAGAAATACTCATGGTTTCACCTGATTATTTTCTTCCGGTCCGCTTTTTTCGGGAATTGCTGGGCTTGGCTACCGCCCACCCAGCCTTTTTCTTCTTGTGCTCTTTCGGCGCAGTCATGCGGGAAGTGTCCCCCTTGGCCTTGGGCTTTCCGCCCTTGGATGCGTTGGGGCGCTGACTGGAGGCTCCAGGTTTCTTCCCGGACCACTGACCGCCCTTGGGACGGATAAGGCAGTATTTGTCATAACCGATCAGGTCTTCCCGCCCTGCCTTCACCAGAGCCTCGTGGACCAGCATATAGTTTTTGGGGTTGCGGTACTGGATGAGCGCCCGCTGCATGGCCTTTTCGTGGGGATTAGTGGGCACATACACCGGCTTCATGGTGCGGGGGTCCAGGCCGGTGTAGTACATGGCAGTGGACAGGGTAGAGGGAGTGGGGTAAAAGTCCTGAACCTGCTCGGGCATATAACCCAGATCCCGCAGATACTCTGCCAGAGCCACGGCCTCTTTCAGAGTGGAGCCGGGGTGGGAGGACATGAGGTAGGGCACCACGTACTGTTTCAGGCCACACTGCTCGTTGAGCCGCTTGTACTTGGCCAGGAATTTGTCGTATACCGCTCGGGGCGGCTTGCCCATCTTCTCCAGCACCGGGTCGGCGATGTGCTCGGGAGCCACCTTCAGCTGGCCGGACACATGATACTTCACCAATTCCTTAAAGAAGGTGTCGTCCTGATCGGCCAACAGGTAGTCAAAGCGAATGCCGGAACGGATGAACACCTTTTTCACGCCGGGGATGGCCCGGAGTTTACGCAGCAGGGCCAGGTAGTCGCTGTGGTCCGCAATCAGGTTTTTACAGGGCTTGGGGAAGAGGCACTGTTGGGTGGGACACACGCCCTTGGTCAGCTGCTTTTTGCAGGCGGGCTGACGGAAGTTGGCGGTTGGGCCGCCCACGTCGTGGATGTATCCCTTGAAGTCCGGCTCCCACACCATCTGCTGGGCCTCTGCCAGAATTGACTCGTGGCTCCGGGTCCGGATGATACGCCCCTGGTGAAAGGTGAGGGCACAGAAGCTACACCCACCAAAGCATCCGCGGCAGGACACCAGGCTGAACCGCACCTCCTCAATGGCAGGCACGCCGCCAGCAGCCTCATAAGAGGGGTGATAGGTACGCATATAGGGCAGACCGTACACCCGGTCCATCTCAGCCTGACTCAGGGGCTTCTGAGCAGGATTCTGGATGACGAACTCTTTGGGACCGTAAGGCTCCACCAGCGTCTTTCCAGAAAAGGGGTCGGTGTTACAGTACTGGGTGTAGAAGCTCTGGGCATACTTACGCTTGTCCTCACACAACTCCTGGTAGGAAGGGAGGGTCACATAGGGCACCATCAGGTCCACCTGAGTGGCACGGTACACCGTACCGTTGACAAAGGTGATGTCCTGGGGTTTCAGGCCGCTGTCCAGAGCGTCCGCCATCTCCACAACAGACCGCTCGCCCATGCCATACATGAGCAGGTCCGCCTGGCTGTCCAGCAGAATAGAGCGTTTAAGCTTGTCCGACCAGTAGTCGTAGTGGGCCATACGGCGCAAGCTGGCCTCAATTCCGCCGATGAGGATGGGGATATCCTTGTACACCCGGCGGATGAGATTGCAGTACACCACCGTGGCATAGTTCGGTCGTTTCCCAATCACCCCACCGGGTGTAAAGGCATCCATCTTGCGGTGCTTTTTGGACACGCTGTAGTGGTTGACCATGGAGTCCATGTTGCCGCCAGTGACCAAAAATCCCAGACGGGGCCGACCCAGGACGGTGATGGACTGGGGGTTTTTCCAATCAGGCTGGGAGATGAATCCCACCTTATATCCTGCCGCTTCCAGCACACGGCTGATGATGGCATGGCCAAAGGAGGGATGGTCCACATAGGCATCCCCAATGACGTAGACAAAGTCACATTGCTCCCAGCCTCGTCGCTCCATATCCGCTTTGGAAATTGGCAAAAAGTCACGCATGGTGCGTCCTCCTTCATTTGTGCATCAATTGACAGCCTTTTATTGTATACGAAAAGATTCCACCTGGCAATGGGTTTTTCATTTCCAGTCTTATAGGAGGTTTTCCTCCTGTACCTTCAGCACAAACTGTCTGCCATCCACGGTCAACAGGCCATCCCGCTGCATTTTGCTCAGCTCGTTGGACAGGGCACTTCGCTCCACATTGAGATAGTCCGCCAACTGCTGACGATTGAAAGTAATCGAGAAAGAAGGGCTCTTGTGCTCTGCTGCCTGGGCAGAGAGATAGGTCAGCAGTCGGCCCCGGATAGTCTTGGCGGTGGTAAAGGCAATTTTCCGAGAGAGAGCCAAATTCTTCTGGGCTGAGATGGACAGTAGGTTCTGCACCAGTCTCTGGTGGAATCCGCACCCATTGCTGCACACCTGGAGCATGTGGGGCGTCTCCAAAAAGAGGACGGTACACGGCTTTTCCGCCACCACACTGACCATCAGCGGCTCGCGCGGGATGCAGGAGTAGGTCTCCGCAAACATTTGCCCCGGCTGCACCGAGTCCAACACGCTGGTATTGCCCCAGAAGTCATCCCGCTGAATGCAGACGCTGCCCCCCAACACCATACCCATGGCGGTGACACATTCTCCAGCTCCATAGATCAGCTGTCCCTTGGAAAAGGACTGCTCCCTGCCGTGGAGACACACCAGCATGGCGGTGATATCCTGAGGGGCTATCCCACGAAAGAGGGGAGTCTGGGCCAAAAACGTCAAATTCATTGCAATTCCTCCTGGAGCTACGGATCATTAATTTCATTGTAAGGGGTATCACCTCTCCCGTCAACCATATTGCAAGGTGACACAGGAGACGGTATAATATGGCTTGTCTATTTTACCTGGAGGAGTGACCCCTTATGATTCATTTTCAACACTTTAATTTTAACGTTCTGGACCTGGACAAAAGCCTGACCTTCTACAAAAATGCCCTGGACCTGGAGGTCGTGCGGGAGTATGTCCCGGAGGATGGTTCTTTTAAACTGGTATATCTGGGTGACGGCAAGACCCCGTTCCAGCTGGAGCTGACTTGGCTGCGAGACCGCACCGATCCCTACAACCTGGGCGAGTGCGAGTTCCACCTGGCCTTTGTCACCGACGACTACGAGGGGCTCCACGCCCGGCACCAGGAGATGGGATGCATCTGTTACGAGAACCCCGACATGGGCATCTACTTTATCACCGACCCCGACGGGTACTGGATTGAGGTCGTCCCCGAAAAGTAAACTAGAAAACATCATTGGGCCCGTTGCCGCATCTGGCAACGGGCCCAAGTTTCGCTTTTATGATCTCTTTTGATCGAAGGCGGGGTTGGTGAGATAGACATTTTTCTGGTCCATCCGCTCCTTGGCCCGATAAATGGCCTCGCCAAAGCGCTGGAAGTGGACGATCTCCCGCTCCCGCAGAAAACGGATGACATCGTTGACGTCGGGGTCATCTGACATACGCAGGATGTTGTCATAGGTCACACGGGCTTTCTGCTCCGCGGCCAGATCCTCGGTGAGGTCTGCGATGATATCGCCCTTCACCCCAATCCCGGCAGCATTCCAAGGGGAACCGGAGGCGGCCGTGGGATAGACGCTGGCAGTGTGGTCGATGAAGTAGGGGGCAAAGCCGCCTTCCCGCAGCTGCTCCTGGGTGAGATTTCGGGTGAGCTGATGGACAATGGTGCCGATCATCTCCAGGTGTCCCAGTTCCTCAGTCCCTACAGAAGGGTCAAAATGGCACCTATCTTCTGATATTGGAACAGAACACATAGCTGTCACCTCGGGACTCCATGGTAACCTCCCACGCCGTACCGTCATCCTTGGTGTATTGCAACTGCACCTGCTGATCCGAGATATGGGTGCCGGAGGTAATGGTACACCATTGGAAGTTGGTATCTCCGTGCACCAGATAATAGGCGTTTGATTGCTCCAGGTAGTGGAACTGTTCCAGCCCCTGCTGCTGGGTCTCCGTCAGGCCCATGCACAGGCCTGCCTCCAGCACCTGGTCCATCTCCTGCTTGGTCACCTTGATGACATCGTTGTACTCCGTCATGGTTTCCAGTTGAGCCAGTTGCTCCCGCTCCCCCTGAGAGAGCTGGGCAACCGTTCCGTCTATCCCGTTGTAAAACAGCTCAAATAGATTGATTTCACCGGGGGAGGTATACTCACTGGTTAAAAATTGATTGTGCAGGTTCCCGGTGCTTCCGTTGAAGAACTCCTGATTGAAATAGTCCAGCTCCTTCTGGGTCAGAGAATGCGTAGCCTCATTCGGTCGGCAGGACACCAGAGACCCACACAACAACACAGCTCCACATACCAGCAACAGAAGGAACGTGGGCGGACGTCTCCGCTTCCACTCAAACAGGTTGAGAATGCGAATTCCCGTCTCACGAGCCGTCCGGGAAAACGCCGTGGTAAAAGGCGAACGAGGCGGAATCGATCGAACCGATTTCATAGCAATTCTCCTTTCCCATCAGACCTTCAAATGAATGCTTCCCTTGGTATTGCTCCCGGTGATGGTGACTTGATAGGAATCAGTTTGAGAAATCTTCAGATGGAATTGAGAGGTATCTAAATTGTCATTCTGGTAGAGCGGGGTGCCATCACTCCCTTCAATGGCGATCCCCAAGGCCCCTTCATCCACCTGCATCGCCACATCCAACACATCGCCGGACTGCAAGCGCATAGTGTGGGTAAAGCTTCCGTTGAGGATGGAATAGTCCAGAGCGATCTCATCGGGATTCAATAGACTGCTTCCATTCACTGTTTAGCAGCTCCTCCCAGGAAAGACCTCCCCAGCCGCCGCCAAAGAAGAAATTGAGGTCAGGCACCTCCGAAGTCTGTGACGTTTCCATCTCCTCTGGCATCACTGTAGTCTGTGGCTCCTCGGTCCCCTCTGGCACAGAGTCCGTTGTCAGTGCCGAAGGGTCATCCACTGCGGCAGTTTGGCAGGAGACCAGAGAGCCGCTGAGTATCACTCCAGCGCACACCAGGCCCAGCACCGCCAGGGGAGGCCGTTTCTTCTTCCACTGGAACAGACTGCGCAGACGCAATCCCATCTCCTGTGCCGTTGGAGAAAAGGGCGTGGTAAAAGGAGGATGAGGTGGAACCGGATGCTTGTTTTTCTTCATCGCTTCAAACTCCTTTCACACACCGCCCCAGGCCACCAGAACCTCTTGGGGCACACGGGAGGCATCAAAGCGGAAGTGAGCCTCCACTAGAGACCGACCCAGATAATCCTCTTCCCGGCGAAATTGACCTGCATTGTGCAGAATATAGGGTTGTCCGCTCCGGTTGCGCAGATCGGACACCACCCCGATGTGTTTGCCCCCGTTGAAGATCACAATGTCACCGGGCTGCCACTGGTCAAGATCTGTGATATCACAGGTCAACTCTAGGGCGTAGGCCTGGAAGAAGGCCCATAGATTTTTCACCCTGCGAAAATCAATGTTGGCATCCCGGTATTGGATGTCTGGATAGCGGTCCGGGTACTGGTGCACGTCCTGGTCCACCATATCCCGCAGAGAGTAGCCTGCCTGCCGGAACGCCCGCCAAACCACATCGGTACACACCCCAATGTCCTCCGGTGGATACCCTCCGGCGTAATATCTACCATCATAGGTGGGATGGTTCTCTGAGTCTTGCTTGGCTCCCAGCAGAAAATCCGTGTAGTCATCTACACCGTTGTGGTTATAGTCCTGGGGGCTGTACACTACGTCAATGCCGAAGTGCTGGGAGGAGTAGGTCCGCTTGGGCAAAATGTCGTAATATTGCAGAACTAAGGCCACAGCCAACACCAAAACTCCTACACTTGCCAGGATCATCACCCAGGTTTTTCGCTTGTGCATCTCCCATCCCTCCCATCATGTTTGCCGATGGACTCTGGCTGCCGCCTGGAGGATGGTCTCCCCATAAGCCAGATGCTCCTCTTCTGGCAGCACGGTCAGTGCCATCTCGTCACAGGCCAGTTCAATGTCTCGGTCCACCTGACGCACCATCAGCCACATCACCGGATTGAACCAGTGTACCGAAACCGTCAGCATCACTAGCGCTTTCAGCCAGATATCTCTACGGCGATAGTGAATCAGTTCATGGAGTAGAGCATAGTCCATCCTGTCCTCTGGTGATGTGTCCTGAGGTAACATCAGGGCAGGGGCCACCAGTCCCGTCAACATAGGTACCTCCAGCCCAGGGCACGCCAATAACCTAGGTACTCGCTTAAGGTTCAGCCGCTGGGCCTGTGCCGCATATCGGCAGCACACCTCTTCCCGGGTCTCCACCGATGCCCAGCGTCTCAGGTAGCGGCGCAGCCTCATATGAGATACTCCGCTCCATACCAGGACCCCGCACATTCCCAACAGCCACACCCCGCTTACGATGTGAGACACGGTAAGCGCTGGTGCTTCCTCCTCCTCATCGGGATGAAGCTGGGGAACGGTTTCCGCATCCGGGGCAACCGTGGGCGCAGCGGATACCGCCACCGGGCGGTCCAGCTGGGGCACTGTCATCTGAACCGGAGCTTGGACCTGGGGTACTAGGGGCAACAAAATAATCAGACGCAGACACAGCAGCGCCCAAATCACACACCGCCACTTGGCCGCATATCTGGCCCGGGTAACTCGTGCCACTCCTATGAGAACCAGCGCTACCACGCCGCCCCCCAGGGACAGGACAAACAGATCCATCAAAATCTCATCCATGGTCCCCTCCACCCAATTGGTCCAGGAGAGACCGGAGGTCCTCCACCTCCTGTTTCGTCATACCCCCCTTGGCCAGTGCGGCCACAAATTTGCGGGGAGAGCCGTCATACAGTTTGGAGAGAATGGAATGGCTGTCAAAGGTGAGGTACTCCTCCCGACTCACCAGAGGCGTGTAGCGGTTGAGCTTTCCGTCCCGTCTGGCGCTGACAACCCCCTTCTCCGTCAAACGAGTCAGGTACGTGTTCACCGTGTTAGAGGCCAACCCTAGCGGTGCCAAGGTCTCCTCCAGCTGCGCCCGGGAGGCATCCCCTCCGCAGGCCCACAGGGCCTTCATCACTTCCAGCTCGCTGTCTGGCAAATGCTTCATGGTATCACCAACTTCATATGTAGTAGTTGATTATATACTACACTTGAAGTAGATGGTTGTCAAGGGATTTTTGCCTATCTCTCTCCGTATACATGAAGCCAAGAAAGAGGAGGGGAGACACATGAAGCCCAGATTTGCAACCCTGTACGAAATCCAAGATGCCCGCCCTGTCTCACCGGAGACAGACCCGGAATTTTTTCAGCTACTCCGTACCAGTCTACTTCTGGCCCTAGGCGAACAAGGGATATTGGAGCGGGAGCAGATAGACCTGGCCTTAGAGCAGCTAGAAAAGGGCAATCAGCCATGATTTCCGTGGCCAGTTATTGCCGAGTCTCCACCGACAAGGAGGACCAGGCAAACTCCTTTGCCGCCCAGCAGCGCTACTTCTCCCAGTACATCCGCCAACACCCCCAGTGGGAGCTGTATCGCATCTATGCCGACGAGGGTATCACAGGCACCAGTACCAAACGGCGAGCCGCCTTTCAGCGGATGATTCAGGACGCCCAGGACGGGAAATTTCGCATCATTCTCACCAAGGAAGTCAGCCGTTTTTCCCGAAATCTGTTGGACACCATCGCCTATACCAGGAAACTCAAGGCCCTGGGGGTCTCGGTTCTCTTTCTCACCGACGGTATCAACACCATGGACCCGGACGCAGAGCTACGGCTGTCCATTATGGCCTCCATTGCCCAGGAGGAGAGCCGAAGGACCTCAGCCCGGGTGAAATGGGGACAGACCCGGCAGATGGAGCGGGGGGTGGTATTCGGGCGGTCCATGCTGGGGTACGATGTGAAAGATGGGGTACTCTCCATCAACCCAGAGGGAGCCCGTCTGGTGCAGCGTATTTTCCACCTTTATGGAGTGGAAAAACTGAGTACCACACAAATCGCCCGGATGCTGGAGGGGGAGGGCGTGCGCACCTGTTCTGGGAACTCCCATTGGAGCAGCAGCTACCTGGTGAAGCTCTTAAAAAACGAAAAGTATGTGGGAGACCTGGTGCAGAAAAAGACCTACACCCCCGATTATCTCAGCCATGCCAAACGTCAAAACCACGGAGAAGAGCCGATGATCACCCTGATAGACCATCACGTTCCCATCATTTCCCGGGACCTGTGGGATACCGTACAACAGGAGTTAGCACAGCGTAGCAAGCACACCTCACAAAGCCGTTCCGTGTACTATGCTCTCTCTGGTAAGATCAAATGCGGGGTATGTGGCGCCACCTTCGTGGCCCGGCGGCGCAAGCTCCTGGACGGAAAAGTCATTCTCCGGTGGAGCTGCGCCTCATCTGTCCGTGGAGGGTGTAAGATTGCCCGCATACTCCGGGACGATGACGCCAGGCAGATGTTCCGTCAAGCCCTGTTTTCCCTGGAGTTGAGTCCTTCCAGCTTACGTACCTCCATCACTCATTTGCTCCATGGAGACAGCCCCAACAGGGAACAGGTGGAACGGGAACAATCACGCATCTTAGACCGGAAAGCCGTTCTCCTGGACGCCTACGCCTCCGGGCACATCACCAAGGAGGAACTGGCCCTCATGAAAGAGACGTATGACCGAAAACTCACCAGCCTGGAACAGCGGTTGCAGGCACCTTCGCCAGATATCATCCCAGAGGAGGCAATGGAGCATATCCTACAACACCCAGAGGCCAGCGATGCCCTATGCAAGCTACTAGTGGAGGAAATTACGGTCTGTTCCCAACGGATTGTGGAGCTAAAGCTATCTCATCTCCCCATGAGGTTCCAATTTCGAGATGGAACTCCGCTTGCCAGCGGGTAGGAAAAAGACTATACTAGTGGTATTCTCAGAAAAGGAGAGAGCTACCGTGGACACTCCCATTGTACACCGTCTGTTCGCCCTGCAAGATCTGACTTATCAGAAGTTTCAGTGTAAGCTCATGCCCACCGTCAATCAGGACGTGGTCATCGGTGTGCGTATGCCTGAACTCCGCCGACTGGCAAAGCAACTACGGGACACCCCTGAGGCGGAACAATTTCTCAACCAGCTCCCCCACACCTACTACGAGGAAAACAACCTCCACGGCTTGTTGCTGTGTGAGTACAGGGGATATGAGGAGACCGTAGAGGCCCTGAACCGTTTTCTCCCCTATGTGGACAACTGGGCCACCTGTGATTTGCTCAGCCCGAAAGCCTTTGGAAAGCACCCGGAGCCCTTGCCTCGCCAGGCGTGGACCTGGATGCAATCCCATCACACCTATACCGTGCGCTTTGGCTTGGGCGTTCTGTTGCGTTTCTACCTGGACAGCTATTTCTCGCCGGAGTACCTGGATTGGGCCGCAGAGGTGAATACCGAGGACTACTATGTCCAGATGATGGTGGCGTGGTACTTTGCAGAAGCCCTGGTGAAGCAGCCGGACGCCGCCTTACCCTATCTCACCCAACACCGACTCTCTCCCTGGATTCATAACAAGACCATCCAAAAAGCCACGGAGAGTTTTCGCATTGACCCGGAACAGAAGGCATTTTTGCGCTCTCTGCGAGTCAAATAAATCTGTATATCAAATACCGAGAGGAGTTTTATTATGAGAATTGCAGTTACCTATGAGAACGGACAGATTTATCAGCATTTCGGACACACCAAGCAGTTCAAGGTATATGACATCGTAGATGGATCTGTGGCAAACACTCAGATCGTGGACACCAACGGCAGCGGGCATGGAGCCCTGGCCGGATTTCTCGGCGACCTGCATGTGGATGCCGTCATCTGCGGCGGTATTGGCGGAGGCGCTCAGAACGCCTTGGCCGCTGCCAACATTCGGCTCTACGGCGGCGTCTCCGGTGAAGCCGATCAGGCAGTAGAGGCTCTGTTGGCCCAGACCTTGAACTACAACCCCGATGTCAAGTGCAGCCATCATGGGGAGCACCATCACCATGACCACACCTGTGGCGACCATGGCTGTGGTGGTCATGACCACGGTGAACACTGCTCCCATGAATAAGCGGAAAGCAGCAGAGATTTTCGCTGTATACACGTTCCCATGTGGCACTTTTCGAGTGGAGCAGGCCGGGGACTGTATCGTCTCCATCTCCGCTGTGCAGGGTCCTGTTCCGAACTATGGGACCCCCACACCGCTGACCCAGCAACTGGCCAGCCAAATGGAGGAATACTTTCAGGGTTACCGTAAGACCTTTGACATTCCGTACATCCTTCACGGCACTCCGTTTCAGGTGCGGGTCTGGCAGGCTCTATGCCGGATTCCATATGGCCAGACACGGAGCTACCGGGACATTGCCGAAGAAATTGGCCAGCCCAAAGCCTACCGAGCCGGAGGCATGGCCAACCACCGAAACCCCATGATGCTGGTGGTGCCTTGTCACCGAGTCATTGGGGCAGACGGCTCCTTGGGTGGTTACGCCGGAGGGCTGGAACTAAAGCGATTTCTTCTATCTCTGGAACAAAACCATACCTCATGATTGAAAAGCAGCGGTAAGTCCTGGCTTATCGCTGCTTTTATTCACAATTTGTTTCTGGACAATGGTGGCCAAATAAGATACACTGTGGCTACCTATACAGAAAGGGGGTAGATTCCCCAGTGAAACTCTTGCTGCGTATCACCAAGATTTTTACCTGCATTGTGCTGGCGTGCACGGTGCTGAGCATTGTGTCTGTATTTGCCATCAACGCACGGGTCACCCATGTGGGGGGCGAGCGGATTCTCACCGCAGAACAGGCCGCAGACCTGACCGATGTGGACTGCATTCTGGTACTGGGCTGCGGCGTCAAGGCCGATGGTACCCCCAGTCTCATGCTGGCTGATCGTCTGGAACGGGGCGTTGAACTCTATGAACTGAACGTTGCTCCGAAACTGCTGATGAGCGGCGATCACGGACGGGAAGGCTATGACGAAGTGAACGCCATGAAGCAGTATGCCATGGACGCCGGCGTTCCGTCCTCCGACATCTTTATGGACCACGCCGGATTTTCCACCTATGAGAGCATGTACCGGGCAAAGGAGATCTTCCAAGCTCAGAAGGTGGTCATTGTCTCCCAGGAATACCACCTGTATCGGGCCATCTACATTGCCCAAGCTTTGGGGCTGGATGCCTATGGAGTCGCCGCCGACGGGGAGGACTACGCAGGGCAGTGGCAGAGAGATGCACGGGAAGTCCTGGCTCGGGTCAAAGATTTCTTTACCTCCATCTGGAAGCCTGAGCCTACTTATCTAGGCGAAGCCATTCCCGTCAGTGGAGACGGAGATGTGACCAACGACGGTTAAACTCTTGGGCGGCGGGGCAGGTTTGAGCCCCGCCGCCTGGGGAAAAAATTTTTCAAGAAAACGCAAATTTCCTCTTGCATTTTTCTTTCTCGTATG
>CABPXX010000006.1 GCA_902461475.1 uncultured Eubacteriales bacterium
GGAGCAGGGCCAGATACAACAGGGCGCAGTCCCCGTCCCCCGCATCCACCAGACGGCGGGCGGCCTGGGCAGTCATGGACAGCACCTCATTGGGCAACAATAGCACGGACACGGGACTCACCTCCTTGTTTTTTCTCGTGTACCGTCTATTTTACATGAAATCCCCGAACCTGACAACAGAAAAATCCCGGCAAGTCCAGAGACTGCCGGGATTTCATGGGCCTGGTTACGGAAATTGTGCAAACACCGACGCGGACACCACGGTGAGCACCCCCGCCACCGCAATGGCCAGGCTGCTCATGGCGCCCTCCACCTCGCCCAGCTCCATGGCCTTGGCGGTGCCAATGGCGTGGGCGGAGTTGCCCAGGGCCAGGCCCTTGGCGATGGGGTGTTTGATGCGGAAGATGGAGAAGATGAAATCGCCAATGACATTGCCCAAAATTTCCGTGACAATGATGACGGCGGAGGTGATGGCCACCACGCCCCCCAGCTCCCGGGACAGCTCCATGCCGATGGCGGTGGTCACCGACTTGGGAAGCAGGGTCACATACAGCTGGTGATCCAGCCCGAAGAGCACCGACAGGGCCAGAATGCCCAGCCCTCCGGCGATGATACCCGCCCCCAGGCCGCAGAGAATGGCCAGCCAGTGGGTTTTCAGCAGCGACAGCTGCCGATACAGAGGCACCGCCAGGGCCACCGTGGCGGGGGTGAGGCGGCCTCACAGATCAAGAGCACCCCCACCTGGTTTGCGCTGCTGGTGTTCGGGGTGACCGCCGTGTACTTGGTGGTGATGCTGGCGCTGGTGCTGCGCCGGGCACCCAAGACCTTCAGAGTGAAATGAGCTTCCTCAAGGTGCTGGACGTCATAGAACTCCCGGACATATCTGGTTTTCCCTGCTCAAGGTGATGACGTGAAATTTAGAGGTTGCTCTCTAGTTGAAATTGGGCAAGGTATACAAAATGCATTGACGTATAATATAATATATAGTATACTCTACTTAAAGAAGAGGGGGCCTTTGATAGAGTACCCGAAGTTGGACGAGGATACTTTCATGCTTCATAGTTTCATTGTCTTTATATCCTTAGGCTGAACCGTTGGTATAGTCATAATCGAACATACAATTCATACCGCAGATGAGATGTGCGTTACTCCTATTGTGTCGTTTTCGTGAATCAGATTGTCGTAGCTCATGGATATAGTGTTCGAAGGGGAGTGATTCCGTTGTACGAACTGGAGATGATTGCTCGTATAGGATGGTGTGGAACTTAGGAAAAGGAGATACTATGAAGAAGATAGCATACTTTATCGCCTTTGTTATGATAGCGTCGCTTTGCATTACTTCGGCTTTTGCCGCTAGAGTTTCTGGCCCGGTATATGTCTACTACGGCGATGGAGACCGATATAAAACATATACCGATATTAAAAACCATATGGGAGTTATTGGTTATGATGTACAAGCCAGGTATAATTGGGATAGTTCTGGTTTGTTATATGCCTTAGATGATGCAAAAATTGTAGTTTTTCATAATCATGGTTCTCCTGGAAAACAGCAGAGCGGTTATATATCAGGAAAGGCATACGGCATAGCGGCAACTGGTGGAGATGCTTATTACTATAAAAATGTTGGGGCCATGGCTCCTGGTTCAATGTCTCAACTAAAAATTGCGATTATGTATGGTTGTCGCACAGGGGAATATAGTTCTGTCTATGGTAATCTACCCGGAACAATGGTCAATAAGGGTGCCCAAACGGCAGTGGCGTGGACTGTGACAACCTATGTCAATGAAGTGAATGAGTGGAATCGGCTATTTTTTGAGAAGGCTCAGACAGACAATATTGTGGAAAGCTTCAGACATGCAGATTATTGGTTGAGGTCGATCTTGGGGGACACTGCGGCCAATAGGATGCAGCAAAATAGGAATGAGAAAGGAGATATTTATGGGTACGTGTTCTAGAAAAACGATGCTTGGCATCGGCGTGCTGGCTGTGGTGGCAGTTTCTGCACTGACACTGTGGGCTGGCCATGTAAAGGCACAGGGCCGAGTGAACATCACGATCCAGGGCCGATCCATTCCTATGACATTTCGGGAGACGATCTCGCTCCACGGTTCCGACAAGCTGGAGGTGTATGAGGACGGGAATCAAGACGCATACATCCTCAGGGACGGACGCGTGGTGGGATACCTGCGAAATCGGGACTTGGAGGAGGTGGTGGCTACGCCTCAGAAGTGGAATGCTACGCAGACAGAGGCCATTCAAAGCAAGGCGGAAGAGCTCCTCATCCAAACCTTTGAGGTGGATGTGTCTAAGTATCAACTGGAAGATATCTCCTATATCGACAGCTATCAGGAGGTGGCATTGTCGTATACGAGGTATGTGGATGGCCTCAAAACCAACGATGGAATCTATATTTCTCTAGATCGAAATGGCGAACTATCCTCTTTTTCTGCTCCTAGACAGGGGAACTTCGACACGCTGGCAGGGAAGGTTTCCAAAGATGCCGTTGTGGCATTTGTGGAACAGGAGATGGCCCGCCGGGAGGATGTGACATCGTATGATCTGGAGGATATGGTGATCGATATTGGGACAGACGGATATGTGGTAAACTGCTATGTTTCGCTGAATCATGGGGACTCGGTGAGTGGCGAAATCTTGGAGTATGTCATCTAGTACCGGATCATTTTGGGTGTTCTGTGTCAGGAGGGGGGCGGCGCAGATGGGACAGCGAAAGATGCTTATAACCAGTCTCCTTTTGGGCAAAGTTCCCCTCTATCATAGTCAAAGAAATGGAAAACGGCAAGGGATAGTGAAAACCTCCCTTGCCGTTTTTCCCTGTGCATTTATAAAAACTGTGCAAACACCGACGCGGACACCACGGTGAGCACCCCTGCCACCGCAATGGCCAGGCTGCTCATGGCGCCCTCCACCTCGCCCAGCTCCATAGCCTTGGCGGTGCCAATGGCATGGGCGGAGTTGCCCAGGGCCAGGCCCTTGGCAATGGGGTGCTTGATGCGGAAGACGGAGAAGATGAAATCTCCAATGACATTGCCCAAAATTCCCGTGACAATGATGACGGCGGTGGTGATGGCCACCACACCCCCCAGCTCTCGGGACAGATCCATGCCGATGGCGGTGGTCACCGACTTGGGCAGCAGGGTCACATACAGCTGGTGGTCCAGCCCGAAGAGCACCGACAGGGCCAGAATGCCCAGCCCTCCGGCGATGATGCCCGCCCCCAGGCCGCAGAGAATGGCCTGCCGATGCAGGGGCACCGCCAGGGCCACCGTGGCGGGAGTGAGCAAGTAGGACAGGTACTTGGCCCCCTCATAGTAGTCGTCATAGGGGATGCCCAGGGCCTTGTTGAACAGGATGACACAGCAGATGGCAATGAGCAGGGGATTGAGGATGGCCAGGGCGAACTTGCGCCGCAGCAGCAGCCCCACCTCATAGGCAATGAGGCTCACACCCACCCCGAAAAACAGGGAATTACCCAGAAACTCAGTCATGCTTCTCCCTCCATTTCATGACAAACTGGGTCGCGTGACCCGTGACCACCATCACCAGCACTGTGGTGAGCACCATGATGACCAGCACAGGCACCAGCACTGGGCGCAGCTGCTCCCAGCTCTCGGTGAGCCCCACGGCGGCGGGCACGAACATCACCGGCATGATCTCAATGAGAAAGTCCGAGGCCCGCTCCACCTGGTCCAGGCGGAGAATCCCGGTGCACAGACAGAGCAGCATCAGCACCAGGCCGTACACGCTGGCCGGCACTGGCAAAGGCAGCAGGGCGTGGAGCCCTTCCCCCACCAGGGACAGCAGCAGAATGATGAGAAATTGACGCAATAGTTTCAAGGAGACCCCTCCAAGCATGGAAATATACGTTCCAAATAGTAGCCTTCCCGGCCCAAGTTGTCAATCTTCAAAGTGTATAAAACCCCAATGCTTCGGTTCCATCTTTCTTGACAGATTCCTCCGGTTTCACCTTGACAGGGGAGGTGGAGGTGTGTATACTTGTATTAAGTCAATAATACAAGGGGGTGGACGGATGGGTTGGAATGTAGAGGGCAGCGGCCCCATCTGGATGCAGCTGCACCGGCAGCTGATGCAGCGGATTTCCTCAGGGGTGTATCCCCGGGGGAGCAAAATTCCCACCGTTCGGGAGCTGGCCGCCGAGGCTGGGGTGAATCCCAACACCATGCAGCGGGCGCTTTCTCAGCTGGAGGCGGACGGACTGGTGGTGACCAACCGGACGGCGGGGCGCACCGTCACGGAGGACGGGGAAGTGCTGGCCAAAATGTGCCGCCAGCTGGCCCGAGAGCAGATTCAGACCTATTTTGACGGAATGAAGCGGCTGGGGTTTACCACTCAGCAGGCCAAAGAGTTTGTGCAAACCTGGAAGGAGGAAGAGAGATGAACCAAGATCTGATTGTATGTCAAGGGCTGGGCAAGACCTTTTCCCACACCAAGGCCCTCACCGATGTGAATTTGAACATCGGGCGGGGGAAGCTGGTGGGGTTGCTGGGGCCCAACGGCTCGGGCAAGACCACCCTCATCAAGCTCATGTGTGGGCTGTTGCAGCCCAGCTTTGGGGAACTGACCATCAACGGCTACACCCCCGGGGTGGAGACCAAGGCCCATGTGAGCTATCTGCCCGACCGGATGTACTTTGCCGACTGGATGAAAACCCGGGATTTGCTCAGCTTTTTCCAGGATTTCTACCCGGATTTTGACCGCAAGAAGGCGGAGGACATGTGCGCCAGCCTGAAGATTCAGCCCGGCGACCGCATCAAGACCATGTCCAAGGGTACCAAGGAGAAGCTGCAGCTGTGTCTGGCCATGAGCCGCCAGTCCTACCTGTATCTGTTGGATGAGCCCATCGCCGGGGTGGACCCGGCAGCCCGAGACTTCATTTTGAACACGATTCTGACCAATTATAACCCCGAGGCCACCGTGCTCATCTCCACCCACCTCATTGGAGACGTGGAGCGGGTGCTGGACGAGGTGGTGTTCCTCCAGCAGGGCCGGGTGTTGGGCCATGAGGCCGTAGACGACATCCGGGCCCGGGAGGGCAAGAGCGTGGACGACATGTTCCGGGACATGTTCCGGGCCAATCCTCAGGGAGGTGACTACTATGCTGGCTAAACTGCTGAAATATGACTTCAAAGCCATGTTCAAGATTTTCCTGCCCCTGTGGGGCGTGCTGCTGGTGGTGTCCGGGGTCAATCGGCTCCTCTCCGGCTCCCCTCTGGCCGAGGGGGGCGGCATGGGCATCTTCACCTCGCTGTTGGGTGTGATGTATGTGCTGCTCATCATGGCGGTGATGGTGGTCACCACCGTCATCATCATTGCCCGGTTCTATCAAGGCCTGTTGAAGGATGAGGGCTACCTGATGTTCACTATTCCGGTGAAGCCCTGGCAGCTGCTGGCCTCCAAGCTCATCAGCGCCATGGTGATCTCCATCATCAGCGGCATTGTGGCCCTGGCCTCGGTGGCCATCATCGCCTATTTCCCGGAGATGGGCCAGGTGCTGGCGGAACTTTGGAAGATGGGCATGAAAGAGGTTCCCAACTTCCTGCCTTTGGTCATCCTGTTGGTGGTCTCCCTCTTTGTGGGTATCATCTGCTCGGTGTCTCAGGTGTACGCCTCCATGGCTCTGGGCCATCTGGCGGGCAGCCACCGGGTGGGCTTTGCCGTTCTGGCCTTCATTGTGCTCAGTGTCATCTGGTCCACTGTGGGCTCCGTCATCGGCATGTTTGGCTATCCTGATCTGACCTCCACCATGATCAGCATCAATGAGATTGAGGTTTCGGTGGATACAGCCGGGATTTCCAACGTGCTGATGATTGCCACCGTTTGGGGTCTGATCCTGGACGTGGTGCGCTGTGTGGTCCACCTGGGCATCACCAACTACATCCTCAGCCATCGGCTGAACCTGGAGTAATCCGCTTATTTGGGAGGAGAAGCGCATGAAAGTGGAAGTGTTGGCTCTGCTCGTGTTGGGGGCCCTGTTCCTGGTGGTGGAGGGGTGGGCTCTCTTCAAAATGAGACGCCTGCTCAAGCGGGCGGAAAAGACCCGTGAGACCGTGGGCAATTATGAGAAAAACGTCCGCCCCTATCTTCGCCTGATCACTATTTCCAGTGTTTGCGTTGCCGTTTGTGTCATTTTGGTCTGGATTCTCCGGTAAGGAGGCCGGCCCAAGCAGAAGAGAGATGGGTGCGCTGGGCGCACCAGAGGAGGAATTTTCCCCATGCAGTTGATTCTTGACCAAATTTGCAAGTCCTTCGGCACCAAAGAGGTGCTGAAAAACGCCAGCTTTACCTTTGAACAGGGAAAGATTTACGGCCTTTTGGGCCGCAACGGTTCGGGCAAAACCACCCTGTTCAACTGCCTGTCCGCCGAGTTCCCCGCCGACGGGGGCACGGTGTCCCTGGTGGACGAATACGGCCAGACCCGCACCCCCAAGCAGGGGGACATCGGCTATGTGCTGTCCACCCCGGTGGTTCCGGAATTTCTCACCGGCACCGAGTTTGTGAAGTTCTTTCAGGAGATTTCTCAGGACAAGAGCGGCCGCACCCCGGACCAGTGGCTGGAACTGGTGGGGCTGGAACCCGACGACCGAAACCGGCTCATGCGGGGCTACTCCCACGGCATGAAGCACAAGATTCAGATGTTATGCTTCCTCATCGGCAGACCTCCGGTGATTTTGCTGGATGAGCCCCTCACCAGCTTTGACGTGGTGGCGGCCCTGGAGATGAAAAACCTGCTGCGGGAGATGAAAGGGGACCATATCATCCTCTTTTCCACCCACATTCTCCATCTGGCCCAGGACCTGTGCGACGAGATCGTGCTGCTCCACCAGGGAGAGCTGGAGGGGGTGGACAACGCCAAAATCCATACCCCGGAGTTTGAGTCCTACATCGTGGACCTGCTCACCCAGGAGGAGGACGGGGAGGAGGTGGCACCGTGAACCTCACCTGTGCCTCCCAGATCTACCGCATCCGCTCAGCCATAGCGGGCAATCGGCTGGTGTACTGGCTGGGCCGGGTGCCCCTCTTGAAGCGGATTTTTACCGACAAACTGTACGCCGCCACCGAGGGCAAGCTGGTGCTCTCCATCCTGGTGTCCCTCTATCGGGGGCTCACCGCCCTGCTGGGTAAGGCCATCTACCTGGCCCTCACCTGGCTGGTGCCTATGTCTCTGGCGGATGTGAAGTTCTTGTCTCCCGACGGGTTTGCCATGTCGGTGTGGATTTTCTTTTGGCTCAGCTTTGTGGCGGGAACCATGATACAGCCTATATCCGTGGAGCCCTCCCAGCTGAAGTACACCTGCGTGCGCCAGATGGGCATGGATGCCACCCAGTATCAGACCACCGAGATGGTCACCCACCACCTGGCCATGTTTGCGGGCTTCGCCCCCTTCCTCCTGCTGTGGGGCGGGCTCACCGGGGCGGGGGTGCTCCGGGGGCTGCTGCTCTCCCTGGCCCTGGCCGGGGTGCGTATGATGGCCGAGTGGTTCCACCTCATGCTGTACGCCAAATTTCGCTGTCTGCCCAGCGGCCAGGTGGGGGACATCCTGGTCTTGACGGTGGTCTGCCTGGCCCTGGCCTACTTGCCCATGCTCTTCGGAGTCATCCCAGCCCTGGACCAGGTGCTGCTCTATCCCGCCACCGTGGCCCTGCTGTTTGCTCTGGGCAGCCTGTGCGCCCGGGCCATCTCCCGCTATCCCTGCCACTATGAGCTGATTTTGGAGACCTGCCGGGCGGGGAATCTCCCCGGCCAGGCCACGGCCCAAAAGGCCAACCAGGCCCAGTTTGAACAGGTGAAGCTGCGGGACAGCGACCTGGACACCAGCGTGGACTTCTCCAATCTCCACGGCTGGCGGTATCTCCAGGCGGTGTTTTTCCGCCGCCACCGACGGATGCTCCTCAAGCCCTTCTTTGTGGTCCTGGCCATTTTAGGGGGCCTCACCGTGGTGGGGTGCATTGGAATCGTGTGGTTTCGGATTCAGGGGCAAGGGCAGGAGATGGGGGAGGTGCTCTCCTATGTGACCAAGGCTTTGCCCATCTGTGTGTTCCTGCTGTACCTCATGGACAACACCGTGGGGGAGCGCATCTGCAAGGCCATGTTCTATCACTGCGACCTGGCGCTGCTGCGCTACGGCTGGTATCGGGAGCGGGACGCCATTTTGAGGAACTTTTTCCTCCGCTGGCGGATGCTGTGCGGGGTGAACCTCATGCTCAGCGGGGCTGTGTGCGGGATGTTTGTCCTCCTCACTCTTCTGGGCGGGGGACGGCCTCCGGTGGGAGAGTTCATCCTGTTTTTGCTGGCCATCTTGTCCCTGGGTGTGTTCTTTGCCACCCACTCTCTGGGGCTGTACTACATTTTCCAGCCATACACCTCGGATTTGGACACCAAAAACCCCATATTCAAATTGTTGAACATCGCCATGTATGCGGTGTGCTGGGCGGCCACACAGCTCAAGAGCACGCCTACCTGGTTTGCCCTGCTGGTGTTCGGTGTGACCGCCGTGTATTCGGTGGGGATGCTGGCGCTGGTGCTGCGCCGGGCACCCAAGACCTTTAGAGTGAAATAATTTGTGCCGGAGGGGACTTCCCCTCCGGCTGTTTTTTTACCATAGTGGGGGAGCGGGTGTGCCCTTACCAGAGAAAAGACAAACAAAAACCGGAGAAGCAGAATGTTCTGCCTCTCCGGTCGGTTTTTATCTGGTTTTCAAGGAGTGAGAATGGTGCCAGACACCCGCTGGTGCAGCACATCCAGCAGCAGTACATGCTCACAGTGTCCGTCCAGGATGGACACTTCGCCCACGCCGCTCTCCAGGGCGTGGAGACAGCCCTGGACCTTGGGCACCATGCCCCCGGCAATGAGTCCGGCGTCCATGAGCTCTCTGGCCCGCTGGGCGTCCATGTGAGCCACGGCGGTCTTGGTGTTGTGGCTGTCAATGAGGATGCCTCCCACATCGGTGAGGAACACCAGACGGTGGGCGTGGAGGGCCTCGGCGATGGCCTGGGCGGCGTCGTCGGCGTTGCAGTTGTACCCGGCCCCGTCGCCCCCGGCAATGGGGGACACCACGGGGAGGAAGCCAGCCCCCAGCAGGGTCTCCAGCAGGCGGGTGTCCACCTGGGTGATCTGACCCACCCGGCCCAGGGCGGGATTCTTGCACTGGGCGGTGATGAGGTGGCCGTCCTTGCCGGACACACCCACCGCGGACACGTCCAAGTCGTTTAGAGCGGAGACGATGGACTTGTTCACCTGGGCGGACAGGGCCATCTCCGCCACTCCCAGGGCGGCCTCGTCAGTAACCCGGTAGCCGTTTTCAAAGTGGGTGGGCACCTGGAGACGCTCCAGCAGGGCGGTGATGTTCTTGCCGCCGCCGTGGACCAGCACCACCCGCAGGCCTGCCATTTGCAGGGTGGCCACGTCCTGGAGGATGGAGTCCACTGCTCCGTCAGGGCCCAGAGCGGAGCCGCCGTACTTCACCACCACGGTCTGGCCCGCCATCTCCTTGAGGGCGGGGAGGACGGAGGAGATGGAGCGCACCTTCTCCAGGCCGTCCAGGCCGTGAATCACGTCATATTCTTGCAGGAAGGTCTTGGCGTAGTCCACATCCGAGGGGGTGTCGATGTACTCCAGGCCCCGCTTCTGCCGGGTCTCGGCCCCCTTGCCGGTGATGAGGATGACGGTGGGCTTGTCGCAGCCCAGAATGGCCTGGCGAATGGCCTCGCCTCGGTTGGGCTGAATCTCATAGGCGCAGCCCTGCTCGGCCACATGGGTGGCAATCTCCTGGCAGATGGACACGGTGTCCTCCTCGCCGGAGTCCTCCTCGGTGAGCACCACCAGGTCGGAGTATTTGCCGGACACCTCGCCCAGGTCACGGCGGCGGTCCAGGGCCTTTTTGCCGGGACAGCCGAACACGGTGACAATGCGCCGCCCGGGGTACTCCTCCAGCACGGACTTGAACAGAGTCTCAAAGCTCATGCGGTTGTGGGCGTAGTCCACAATGGCGGTGATGTGGTCGTTGGCGTTGGTGTACACCTCCATGCGGCCGGGCACTCGGGCCTTCATCAGGCCCACATAGATGCACTGCTGGGGGATGCCCAGGGCGTGGCACACGGCGATGGCGGCCAGGGCGTTCTCGGTGTTAAAGAGGCCCGGCATGGTCAGCTGGAACTCCCGGGACTGGCCCCCGGCGATGGTGACCCGGAAGATGATGTCGTTGCCCCGCTTGCGGATGTGGGAGCCGTACACGTCCGCCTTGGGGTTGGTGCGGGAGAAGGTGACCACTCGGCGGCAGTCCCGGCGGGCGGCTTCTTCCACCCGGTCGGCGTGGTCACAGTCCAGGTTGACGCAGGACACCTCTGCCTGGGCGAAGATTTTCAGCTTGGACTGGAAGTAGTCCTCAAAGTCGGGGTGCTCAATGGGGGAGATGTGGTCGGTGCCGATGTTCAAAAAACAGGCGGCGGCAAACCGGGTGCCCAGGGTGCGGTGGTACTTGAGCGCCTGGGAGGACACCTCCATGGTGAGATACCCCAGCCCGGAGGAGAGGGCATTGGCGAAGTGCTTTTGCAGCTCCAGAGGCTCGGGGGTGGTGAGGTGAGACTCGAACTCCTCCACGCCGTCGTAGGTGTCAATGGAGGAGATGACCCCGCAGCGCACCTTCCGGCTGGACAGATACTCGTCCAGGATATACTTGAGGTAGTAGGTGGTGGAGGACTTGCCCTTGGTTCCGGTAATGCCGATGACGTTCAGCAGCCGGGAGGGGTCATTGTAGTACTGCACCGCAAAGGGGGCAATGACCTGGCGCATGTCGGTGATATGGATGCAGGGCAGGTCCACCTCCGGGTAGGGGGTCTCGCTGACGTAGGCGAAAGCGCCCCGGTCGGCGGCCTGCTGGAGGTACTCGGGGCGGAAATGGGCGCCCTTACACAAGAAAAGGGTGCCGGGCACCACGTTTTTGGAGTCGTAGGACACCAGCTCCACGGTGCGGGAGAGGTCCAGCTCGGCGGGCAGAGGGGCGGCCAGGAGGTTTTTGGTGGTGAGGAGGGAGGTGTACTCCCCCAGAGAATATTTGGTCAGATTCATATCTAGACACCTCGATGATCGTCTTGGCAATGCCAGCATTGCCAAGAGAGAGTTGCAGCCCGCTGCGTCGCACGCGCAAACGCGCACGCTTGCGGGCTGAGAAGTGTATTTTCCCATGCGCATGTCCTGGGAAAATACGTGATTTCAATTTATTTTCCCATCTGCGGATGGGAAAACTCTGCCGAGGGCTGCTGGATGATGCGAGATGATGGGGGTTCTTTACAATGAAGTTTTTTGGTAATCTGCCATTGAACAGTATACCATACTCCCATGGGAAAGTCCATGCCCGGCCAAGTTGTTTCCCTTTCGTTCACAAATGTGTAAATAGCCCCTTGACATCAATGCATTAAAGCATTATACTGTTTCCAACGAGCCGGGAGGCTCTTCTTTCAGACTTAGACACTTTGATGGCTAAAAGCATTGAAGTGACCATTTGGATAGGAGGAAGGAACATGAAATACAGTTGGAGAGCAGGCGCAGCGCTGTTGGCGCTGACCATAGCAGCGGGACTGGCAGGCTGCGGCGGCCAGACCTCCCAGAAGACCCAGTCCGGCGGGGAGAAGGACAGCTATACCATCGGTATTGTGCAGCTGACCCCCCACGAGGCGCTGGATCAGGCCACCCAGGGGTTCCAGGACGCGTTGAAGGAGGCGTTTGGGGACAAGGTGACCTTTGATCTGGAGTACGCCGCCAACGACCCCGCCACCTGTGCCACCATTGCCAACACCTTTGTCTCCAGCGGGGTGGACCTCATCATGGCCAACGCCTCCTCTGCCTTGCAGGCGGCGGCGTCTGCCACCGGGGATATCCCGGTGCTGGGCACCTCAGTGACCGAGTACGGCGTGGCGTTGAAAATCGACGACTTCTCCGGCACCGTGGGCACCAACGTCTCCGGTACTTCCGACCTGGCCCCCCTAGACCAGCAGGCGGCCATGATTCAGGAGTGGTGCCCCGACGCCAAGACCGTGGGCCTACTATATTGCTCCGGTGAGCCCAACAGCCAGTACCAGGTAGACACCGTCCAGGAGCACCTGGAGGAGCTGGGCTACACCTGCACCCAGTATGCCTTCTCTGATTCCAACGACATGGCGGCGGTGACCCAGACGGCGGCGGACAACAGCGACGTCATCTACGTGCCCACCGACAACACCGTGGCCTCCAACGCCTCCATCGTGGATAACATCTGCCGCCCCGCCAAGATTCCCGTGTTCACCGGAGAGCAGGGCATTTGCAAGGGCTGCGGCGTGGCCACCCTGTCCATCAGCTACTATGACCTGGGCGTCACCACCGGCGAGATGGCGGTGAAGGTGCTCAAAGGGGAGGCGGACATCTCCCAGATGCCCATTGAGTACGCTCCCCGGTTCACCAAGATGTACAACCAGGACATCTGCGACGACCTGGGCCTGACGCCTCCGGAGGGCTACACCGCCCTGGATGCGGAATAAGGAAAACCATCACCAAGAGAGCGGGGGAACCCCTCGCTCTCTTGTGTCTTGATTGCAAGGAGGAACAACCATGCTGGATTTTTTAAACGCCCTGCCTGGGGCCATCTCCCAGGGCCTGATCTGGGGCATTATGGCCATTGGCGTATACCTCACCTATAAGATTCTGGACATTGCCGACTTGACCGTGGACGGCTCCTTCTGCACCGGAGGTGCGGTGTTCGTGGTGCTCTTCTCCCAGGGAATCAACCTGTGGGTGGCGCTGCTGGCGGCTACGGTGTCGGGCATGGCTGCGGGGCTGGTTACCGGACTGCTCCACACCGTGTGCGGCATCCCCGCCATTCTGGCCGGAATTTTGACCCAGCTGGGGCTGTGGTCGGTGAACCTGGCCATCATGTCCATGAAGGCCAATGTGGCCTTGAACATCATCAACCCCGACGTGCTCAACAAGCTGCTGGTGTCCCTGCGCTTTGTTCAGGACGTGGGGAAGGGCACCCGCCCCTTCTATCAGCACCCCATCTTTGTGGTGGGTGTGGTCACCCTGGTCATCATCGCGATTTTGTACTGGTTCTTCGGCACCGAGCTGGGCTGCTCCATCCGTGCCACCGGCGCCAACCAGGCCATGGCCCGGGCCCAGGGCATCAACACCCGGCGCAACCAGGTGCTGGGCCTGATGATCTCCAACGGC
>CABPXX010000007.1 GCA_902461475.1 uncultured Eubacteriales bacterium
CTGCCGCTGTAGACGACTCCCCCCGGTCCTGACTCTGGGTAGGCTGCTGGGTCACCGTTGGGGTCTCACTGGCCTGGGGCTCCCCAGAGGGCTGCTCACTGGGCGAAAGGGTCTCCTCTACGCCCACGGTGGGGGACACTGTGGGGGTGACCACAGCGCCCTGCTCCCCCGTGTTCCCGCAGGCCGCCAAGGTCAGCAGCAACAACAGGGAAAACAGGCACATCCATCGTTTCAAATGCTTCATAGGCTCTCCTCATACGCCGGAGGCATTTTAGCCCCGGCTCTTTCTCTTACGGTCGGTCCAAACAGCGGCACACAGCCCCGCTGCGCTCATGCCCAGAATCACCAGAGATTCCACCAGAGGGCTGGCATCTCCGGTCTGGGGCACCTGGGTGTCCTCCTCCCCGCTGCCCGGATTCTCTCCGCTATCTCCGCCCTGGGTGGGGGGCGCAGGGGTCCACTGGGTCAGGTCAAAGAGGGTGTTCTCCCCCGCCACAAAGCGGCGGTAGGCCTCCAGGGCATATCCGATCTGTACGGTGCCCATACCGTCGGGCTGGTCACTGCTCATAAAGGTGGTAAAGCCAGACTCACGCTTGAACTGGTCCAGCTTGGTGACCAGATTGTAGTTGCCGTGGGTGAACCCGTTGTCCGGGTCCAGGGGGTCGATGCCCGCCACCGCCAGGGCGGTGAGCACCTGGGCGGCGGTACAGCCGTTGTCGTCTCCCCCATTGATATAGCCGCAGTCGCTGGTCATCTGGCTGCGCAGGTACTCCAGTGCCCGGTCAAAGGCCAGGCCAACCCGCTCCATGTCCCGGTAAGGGGCCAGGGCCTGGAGGGTCATGGCGGTGACGTCCACACTCACCATGTCCGCCGAAGACAGGCCGAACCCGCCGTTGGCATTTTGGAAGGTGAGAAGCTTCTCAATGAGGGTCTCCCGAGTCCACAGGGCATCCTGAGGCACCTCGTAGTCCTTGGTATCCAGGGCCAACAGGGTATAACTCATTATGTTGGAGGTCATGCGGTCCAGATTGGGGTAGTTGTACAGGGTCTCAATGAGGTCCATCCCCGCCACGTCGGTGGGGTCCTTCCCCATGGCCAGCAGCGCCACCACTACTCGGAAGTAGTCGGTGGGCAGCATTCTCCCGCCGCTTTCCAGCTGCTGGATGATACTGGCGTAGTAGCTGTCCAAATCGCTCTGGCTGAGGCTGGCCCCGGCCCGGAGCAGCGTAAACAGGCTCCACTCGGCCCCATAGGTGTAATTGCCCTCCAGCTGGCTGTCCAGGTAGGACAGAGCGTGGCGGATGTTGCCCGTCACATACCGGTCAAAGTCCAGGTCCTCCACAGCGTCCGGCTGGGTCACCGTCACGGTGAACTGGATGGGCTTGGCTCCCTGGGGGTCGTCCAGGGGAGTGCCCGTCACTGTCACCGGGCCCTGCTCCAGGGCGGACAGGGTGTGGGTGGTGGTCATGGTGCCGGGGGTGCTGGTGACATAGTCGTTGACCCTCACAATCCCATCCTGGCTGTAGGTCCAGGTAAACCGTTGGTTGGTGGCGTTGGCAGGAGTCACCAGCAGGTCCAGGTCCATGGACTCATACTGGGCCAGAGTGAGCGTGGTCTCCTCCATCTCCACCTGCTCCAGGGGATGCTTATACTCAAAGCGAATGGTAATGTCTTGGGTGGCTGCGGGGTTGTCCACGCTGGTCACGGTAAACCGGGCCGTGCCCGCCTTCTTGGGGACGATACCATTGCCATAAGTGGCCTGGAACTCTGCTACATCCGGGTCGTGGGACACCCACACCACGTCCTTGACGGTGGCGTTGTAGGGCTCAATGTCGATCTCATACCGCCGCTCCGGGTCGGTGTCATGGGAGGTGATGCCCACGTACTGGTTGCCCAGGCCGTTCCACCCCTCGATGTAGAACACCTCCGGATAGGTCACCGTCAGACCGGTCACGTCAATGCGCTGGGCGGCGGCCTGGAAACTCACCGTAACCTGGGGGTTATCCGCCAGGGACACGGTAAAGGTGTGCATGGACTGGTCCTCAGCAACGAACTCCAGGCCGTTCTCCCCATCCAAGGTATAGATATAGGAGCCCTCAGTGGAGGTCATCTCCAGAGCCTGGTTCGGGATGGTGATGTACACCCCGTCCAGGCAGCCCTTCACCGTCAACTGCTGGTGCTGGGTACCGCTCAAATGGAGGGGCTCCTCCCCGGTGACGGGCCAGCCATCCTGGTACAGCTTCAGGGCGGCGATCTGGGTTGGCACCACCTTCAAGGTGAAGGTGGCCAGCTCCTGGGCCACATACCAGTCGGGGTTCTTGTCGTACACAGAGGCTTGATACTCGCCCACCGAAGGATAAAACTTACCGCTGGAGGAAATGTGGATGGTGGAGGCCTCCGAGCCTCCGTTCTGCTGGCTGCAGCTCCAATAGGTGCTCTGTCCCTCGGCTACCCCCTCCAGCACAAACCGCCCCTCATCCAACGCAGAGAGGGTGAAGGTGTGGGTGTCGTCCCACTGGGTGATGCGCCCGTCCGTGTGGTAAAACACCACCGTGGGGGTAGTAGGCGCTTCTCGGGGGGTAACGGTGACAGTGCACACGGCACTGCAGCTGCCAGCCGTCACCGTAATTTGGGCGCTTCCCGCCTGGTGGGCCACCACCAGGCCGCTGTCATCCACGCTGACAATGTCAGGGGCACTGCTCTGCCACACTACAGCGTCAGTGGAGTCTTCCGGGGTTACCGTGGCGGTGAGCCGCACCCCTTGGCCCTCCTCCAGGTCCATCTTGGTCTCACTCAGGGTAACGGACTGGGCGGCAATGCCCGTCACGGTCACCATCACCGTGGCCTTCACCGTCTCGTTGGCCTGGGCAGTGATGACGGCGGTGCCCTCTCCCATAGCCCGGACCACGCCCTGATCGGTGACCTGGGCCACATGGGTGTCCTCGCTGTACCACACCACGGTGTCGTTGCTCTCCTCCGTGGTAACCGTAGCCGTGAGGGTCTGGGTCTGTCCTACCATCAGGGTCACTTCCCCGGGGGTCACGGTGATGTCGGTGGCGGGGACCCTCTGGGCCAGCAGTTGGGAGACAATCTGGGTCTGCTCATTCACCTGCTCCTGGGTGGCCTTCCCGTCCACTGCCACCTGCAACGCACGCTCGTAGGCCTGAGCGTTGGCGTCAATCTGCGCCTGGGTGAGCTGAGCCAGGCTGGACACCAGCTTGTCCTTGTTAATGCCCAGAGCACCCTGTCCGTCCTCTGCGGCAGGCGGGATGTAGTCGGGAGTACCCTGAGCGCTGTCCTGGACATAGATCAGGCGAATCACCTCACCCGCCTGCACCTGGTACTTGTTACTCACCTTGACGCTGTCCACAAAGGGCCACCATGCTTTTTTGCCCCAGTTCATCTCACCCACCGCTTGGCCATCGTTGGGGGTGACGGTAAAGCCGTACAGGGCGCTATAGGTCACACTACCCCGGTCCTGATAGCCTCGTTGCAGCACATCCACCAGGATATCTCCCTCCTCCAGCTCCACCTGGGTGGGGGGCAGATAGTACATGGTGTGGCCACTCTCGTCGGTGTACTCCATGGTCACCGTCACGGTCTGCGCTCCGCTCCGGCTGACGTTCAGGGCCAACGCCCCGGATACCAGGGTCCACACCATGGCCAGGGTCAGCAGCAGACTCAGCCACCGCCGCCCCCTTCTTCTCGCTTCTGCTCTCATGTTCTCAAGTCCTTTCCTGGGAAATGAATATCAAAAAGCGGCTGCCAACCAACGGTTCCGCCCCCTTTCAGATAATTACAACCAATGGTTGCAGCCGCTTTCAGGCAACGCAAAAGGAAGGCCCGCCCATCGCCTTGGGCGCACCTTGGTCCCATCATATGCAGGTCTTCTGGCTCTGGCCTCATCGCCCTGGCCGTCTTCCCAGAAACCTCCGTTTCCAGTGACATATTGGCCAGCACTCTTCCATTACAGCGGCGGCTCCGCACAGGTTTTGCACCTGTTTCCCTTTTCAATCTGCCCGATCACAGATCACACATGTGGTTTATGTAATTATCTCTATTATACATGGCAGGCAGGCAAACGCAAAGGGGAATTTTGCACCCAGGCCATTTCTAGTGATTTTATCCCCATACCCTCCGTTCACCTGGTCTAAACTGTTCTATTTCCACATAATATATTTTTCCATGACATTCTCCTTTTCTCTTTTGCAAAATTCCGGTATACTAAAAGCAAGAACCATACATTTCACGAGCAACAGAAAGAAGGTCACTGTATGCCATCTTATTTGGCTGACTACCATACCCACACCCACCTGTCCGGCGACTCCAAATCCCAGCTATGGGAAAACCTCAACGCCGCCTGTCAGGCGGGGATTCCCGAACTGTGCATGACCGAGCACTGGAATCTCTTAAACCAGCGGGGAGAACGCCTGCCCACCCACTACGACTTTGATGCCGTACTGAATCAGTGGGCAGCGCTCAAGGACGACTGGTCCCACCGGGTGGAGGTACGGGTGGGCATCGAGCTGGGCAACAGCACCGTGGACACCGCCGCCGTCCAGTCCTGTCTGGACTTTCCAGAGCTGGACTTCGCCATCGGCTCCCTCCACTCGGTGAGCCTTGGCCTGGGAGGGATCGGTATCTTCACCTATGCCAAGTACTGCACCGACCCCCAGCGGGCCAACACTGTTTTGGAGGACTACATCCGGCAGATGGAGGCACTGGTGGAGGACGGCACCTTTGACGTGCTGGGCCACATCATCTATCCCCTACGCTACTTCTCCCCGGATTTCCACCTCACCCTGGACCCCTGGCAGGACCGGCTGGACGAGATTCTCCGCCGGGTCATCCACAGCGGCAAGGGCATTGAACTGAACACCACCCAGGGTACCACCGTCCGCCAGTGGCTGCCCCTGCTCACCCGCTACCGGGAGCTGGGGGGCGAAATCCTCACTTTGGGCTCGGATGCCCACCGTCCCCAATTCATCGGGGCCGGCTTCCAAGAGGCCGCCCAGATGCTCCAACACCTGGGCTACCGCTACGTGTGTACCTATCGCCAGAGAAAACCCCAATTTCACTCCATCCGCTGACGTCACCCCTACCATCAGACAAAAAGGAGGTATCTTCATGGAACTCAAGGAAATCATGGCCCTGTCCCGCTTCGCCGTTTTGGGTGATACCCTCAACCCGGAAAAATACGCCTACAAAATCAAACACGCCCTTCTGGAGAAGGGCTACACCGTCTATCCTGTGGGCAAGGAGCTGGCCTCCCTCAACGACATTCCGGACGACATCGACGTCATCGACCTGTGCATCCACCCCACCAAGGGTCTGAACCTGCTCCAGGAGTGCAAAAAGCCCTTCCGCTGCGTGCTCATCCAGCCCGGCGCCTCGGACGAGGCCCTGCTGGTCTACCTCCAGGAGCACCACATTCCCTACCTGGACAGCTGCGCCCTAGTGGGCCTTCGGCTGTATATCTGAAATCTCAGAAACATCCTGACGCCATGGCCGGCGTCAGGATGTTTCTCTTATAGCGGAAGCCGCAGATTTCAGGCAAACTTTTCTTTCTACTCTCATACTCTGCTGTGACAGACCCTATGACCGACGTGCCAGCTCAGAAAATTCGACAGTTTCACAGAATGATTTGGAAGAAATTTAATGGAATAATTGCTTGCAAAAAACTTCTTTTTCTACTATCATTATGTGTATTGAAATTCATTTTTATGGAGGCAATCTTGCATGAACGTGAAAATTCAGGATCTTTTTGACCTGTCACATACCGTTGCCGCTGATTATCTGCGGCAGTTTGAATATCCCTGGGAGGCACTGGAGGGAATTTCCCAACTGATTCTCTCCCTGGGCAGCACTCTGTCCCCGGAGGAATACGACCAGCCTCAGCCTCAGGTGTGGGTACACCGCACCGCCAAGGTGATGCCTTCCGCCTACCTGGGCTCCCCCTGCATCATCGGCCCCAACACCGAGGTGCGCCACGGTGCTTTCATCCGCGGCTCTGCTCTGGTAGGTGAAGGCTGCGTGGTGGGCAACTCCGTGGAGCTGAAAAATGTGATTCTCTTCGACAGCGTCCAGGTGCCCCACTACAACTACGTGGGTGAATCCATTCTGGGTTACAAAAGCCACATGGGCGCCGGCTCCATCACCTCCAACGTGAAGTCCGACAAGACCCTGGTGATCATCAAGGGGGATGAGCTGCTGGAGACTGGCCGGAAAAAGGTGGGCGCCATGCTGGGCGACTACGTGGAAGTGGGCTGCAATTCTGTGCTCAACCCTGGCACCATCCTGGGCCGCCACACCAGCGTCTACCCCACCAGCTGCGTCCGGGGTGTCATTCCCGAGGGCAGCATCTATAAGGACAAAGACCACATCACCCATCGTCAGGGCTGATGGATTTGGACAAAGAAAGCGAGGATATTCTCATGGGAAGATATTTTGGAACCGACGGCTTCCGCGGTAAGGCCGGCGTGGGCCTCACGGCTGACCATGCCTATCAGATTGGCCGTTTCCTGGGCTACTACTATGGCCGGGGCCATCGTGCCACCATTGTGGTGGGAAAAGACACCCGCCGCTCCAGCTATGTGCTGGAGTATGCCATCAGCGCTGGTATGGCCGCCTCCGGGGCAGATGTCCACCTGTTGCACGTCACCACCACCCCCTCTGTGTCCTACATGGCTCGCAACGGCGCTTACGACTGCGGCGTGATGATCAGCGCCTCCCACAACCCCTTCTATGACAACGGCATCAAGCTCATCAATGGAGACGGCGAGAAGATGGATGAGGGTGTCATCTCTCTGGTGGAGGACTATCTGGACGGTAAGCTGATGTTGGATGGTGAGATCCTGGAGCAGCTGCCCATGGCCAGCGGAGATGCCATCGGCTGCATCATTGACGATGTGGCTGGCCGAGAGCAGTACGCCCAATACCTCATCTCCCTGGTCCAACACTCCTTCCAGGGCAAGCGGGTGGCTCTAGACTGCGCCAACGGCAGCGCCTGGAAGCTGGGGCCCCAGATTTTTGAGGCTCTGGGCGCCGAGATACACACCATCCACGCCAATCCCGATGGACTGAACATCAACCTAGATGCAGGCTCCACCCACATCGGCGCACTCCAGCGCTACGTGGTGGAAAACCACATGGATGTGGGCTTTGCCTTCGACGGCGATGCTGACCGCTGCCTAGCTGTGGATGAAAACGGCAATGTGGTCACCGGTGACCACATCATGTACCTCTACGGCTGCTACCTCAAGAGCCTGGGGCAGTTGGCCAACAACACCGTCGTCACCACCGTCATGTCCAACTTTGGTCTGTATAAAGCCCTGGACGAGGTGGGCATCTCCTATGAGAAGACCGCCGTGGGCGACAAGTATGTCTATGAGAATATGGTCAAGAATGGCCACTGCCTGGGTGGCGAGCAGTCCGGCCACATCATCTTCAGCCAGCACGCCCGCACTGGCGACGGTATTCTCACCGCTCTGATAGTCATGGAGGCCATGCTGGCCCAGGGGAAGACTCTGGCCCAGTTGACCGCCCCTGTCACCATCTATCCTCAGGTGTTGATCAATGTCCGGGTCCACGATAAGAAAACCGCTCAGGACGACGCTGATGTACAGGCTGCGGTGGATGCTGTGGCCAATACCTTGGGCGACACCGGCCGCATTCTGGTCCGCGAGTCCGGCACCGAGCCCCTCATCCGGGTCATGGTGGAGGCCCCTGACCACGATCAGTGCCAGTCCCTGGCCCAGCAGGTGGTAGATGTGGTCATCGCCAAGGGTCACGCAGTGTAAGTTCCCGTTTTCACCAATATTCAAAGGAGGGCATACAATCATGTCAATTCTCGTCAGCGGCGGCGCGGGTTAAACGGCCAGCCACACTTGTGTGGAGCTCATTCAGGCTGGCCACGACATTGTCGTCGTGGACAATTTCGTCAACTCCTGCCCCGAGGCCATTCATCGCGTGGAGCAGATCACTGGCACTACCATTCCCTTTGTGGAGGCAGACCTGTGCGATGCAGCCGCCGTGGAGCAGATCTTCAACCAGTACCCCGACATTGATTCGGTCATCCACTTCGCCGGTCTCAAGGCCGTGGGTGAGAGCGTTGCCAAGCCCCTGGAGTACTACACCAACAACCTCACCAGCACCCTGGTGCTGCTCAACGCCATGCGGGCCCACAATGTGAAGAACTTTGTATTCTCCTCCTCCGCCACCGTGTACGGCGATCCCGCCACGGTGCCCATCCGTGAGGACTTCCCCACCGGCGGCACTACCAATCCCTATGGTACCACCAAGCTGTTCATCGAGAAGATTCTCATGGACTACTGTAAGGCCGATTCCACCCTGAACGTGGCTCTGCTGCGCTACTTCAACCCCATCGGTGCCCATGAGAGTGGCCTCATCGGTGAGGACCCCAACGGCATCCCCAACAACTTGGTGCCCTATATCGCCCAGGTAGCCGTAGGCAAGCTGGAGAAGCTCCACGTCTTTGGTAGAGACTACCCCACCCCCGATGGCACCGGCGTCCGGGATTACATCCATGTGGTGGATTTGGCCCGGGGCCATGTGGCCGCCATTGAGAAGGTGTCCCAGAACTGCGGCCTCTTTGTGTGCAACCTGGGTACCGGCAAGGGCTACAGCGTGCTGGACATTCTCCACGCCTATGAGAAGGCCTGCGGCAAGGAACTGCCCTACGTCATGGACCCCCGTCGCCCCGGCGACATTGCCGCCTGCTACGCAGACCCCCAGAAGGCCTGGGACGAGATGGGCTGGAAAGCCCAGTACGGCATTGAAGAGATGTGCGCTTCCTCCTGGAAGTGGCAGTCCCAAAGCCCCAACGGATATAAGGCTTAATTCCACTTATCAATCACAACCGGAGAGGTCAGCCCGTTTGGGCTGGCCTCTCCGGTTGTTTCTATTATTTTCTGTATGTTCAATTTCTACGTTTGCGCACGGCCACAGCGGCCCCTGCCAGCAAGCTCACAGCGGTGGCCAGGGCGGCCACATACCACATCAGGTGAGCGGAATCACCAGTCTGGGGTACGCTACTGGGCTTTTCTGTGACCTGGGGCTTCTGGGTGGGCTCAGGTTGGTTGGTAACGTCCGGCTTATCACTGGGCTCCGACGCTCCCTGGGCCGTGAGTCCGTCCATGGCATCGCTGAGCTGGGCTACCGCCTGCTCCACCACGCTTTGATCGTCCTCACTGAGGCTCTCGTCTGCCATCACTGCCTGGGCATTGGCCAGAGCCGTGCGGAAGGTGGCCACAGACTCGGCGGTATAGCCCTCTAGGTTGATGTCCTCAGCCTTGGTGATGAGGTCTTCCAGAATGGTCTTGTCGGCTTTGAATCGCTGGGCCAAGATAGCATTCAGCAGGGCCTCTGCGGCAGGCTGGACATCTTCGTCCATGGCGTCACCGTCCGCCATCACGTCCTTGGCGGTAGCCAGAGCGTCCACCAGCTGCTGCCAGTTGGTCTCCACATACTTATCGGCCTCAGCCATCATGTCATCGGCCTTGGTGATGAGCTGCTCCAGCAGGGTCTTGTCGCCCTGGGTGAGGCCCAGACCCCAAATGCCCTCCAGCAAGTTATCCCAAGCGGCATTCACCTGATCCTGGGTGGCATTGGTGTCGGCCATCGCGGTCTTGGCCTCGGCCAGCGCCTTCTGGAAGGCGACCACAGCGGAGTGGGTGACACCGGTGGTGTCCAGCGTCTCAGCGTAGGCGATGGTCTTCTCCAACAGAGTCTTGTCCACATCGGCGGGCTGGCTATCCTGGGCAAACACAGCAGTCACAGTCACCGCCTGCTCCGGCATCAGGAAGGCGTTGTCGGAAACGGTGACATCGTCACTCTTCCACTCCACAAAGCGCCAACCTGGGGCGGCCTGAGCCGTCAGGGTGACGGTAGTACCAGCCGTGGCAGTCTCCACAGAGGCAGAGGCGGTGCCCTGGCCCTGGGTGTTTACAGTCACGGTGTAGGTCTCGGCTGAGGGCGCCATCACCTTCATCACCACAAAGGAGTGCTTGGGAAGCTCCACCACAGGGTTGTCCCCCATGACCATCTGAGTCGTCTCGATGGATACGTTGTCGGGATTCTCCAGGGTATTCTCATCGGCAATGCCCTCAGAGGCCAGGGTCTGAATCTCTACGGCGCGGCCAGACAGATCCATACCGGGGATGTTCAGCTGCACGCGGTAGTCCTTCTCACGGTCCACATTGACCACTGCGATGTACACGTTTCCAGCCTCGTCCTTGCTGGCCAGGGTGGAAATGGCCGTCACACCGTTGGACAGCGTAGGCGCATTCGCCACCTGGGCCTCCACCACCTGATCACCGAAGCCAGCGTTGAGCATCTCAAACACATGGGCAGATGGAGTGGAGAAGAAACGGAACTCACCTTCGCCTGTGGAGGTGTCAGCCCCCTCTTGGGCTACCACCTGAATCACCGCCTGCTGGGTGGGCCCCAGGGAGTCTGCCCCAGAACTATACCAGTCTGCCAGGCAGTGCTTCTGGATATAGGGGCTACCCAGCTTCACATACTCCATCATCACCTTGGCAATGTACAGCGCATGGGTCTGGGATCGCACCTGAGATTCCGTGTTCCGGAAGATGCCAAACTCGCTGATCACAGGCACCTTTCCCTCCGGCAGCATGTCCACATAGTCCTGCACGTGCTGGATGCCCACATTCTCTGCCTTCTTCATGGCGTTGTCATAGAAGGCATTGGCATCGCTACCACCGGACACGGTGCCGGAATAGGGGTGGATAGTCATGCCATCGTACCACTCGTTGGCCCCCAGGCTGTTCATGCGATTGATAAAGCCCTTGGATTCAAAGCTGGTATACACGTTGGCCTGGTAGTCCGTGCCCTCCACCTCATTGATCTTCTGGGTGGTCTCTTTGATGGCCTTGGACACATCAAGGAATCCCTCTCGGTCCACGCTGTAGGTGGCATAGATATTCTGGCCCTTGGAGGGAATCTTGCCGTGAACGCCGTCACCGAACAGAATGGAGCCGTTGGCGTAGTTCACAACACAGTGGGTGTCCTCAGGCCCGGAGCTTTCCAGGTTGTCCACCACGGTCCATTCCGTCAGGTTCCCGTCGGTCCCCACATAGATACGCACCCCATCATTCATGGCCCGGAAGCTGGGGTCATCTACAATCTCCCCATTTTCATCCAGCATACCGGGATTGAGGTTGGCATACCGCAAAAAACGTACCAGATTGGCGCTTCCATCGGACTGAGAGGCCACCTTGTTCCAATTCTCCTCATCCACTGTGTATCTCTGAGTGAACGTGGCGGTTCCACCCTCCGTGTAGGCCTTCTCTGCTCCACCGGACACATAATCGGTCCAATAACCCTGGGAAGACGTTCCGTCAGCAGCCTGGCCAAAAGCCTGCTGCATCTCATTTCCAATCTCAAAATAGCGCACGTGATAGGGCTCCGGGTGTCCGTTATCCGCACGCACCTGAGCCCAGTCAATGCCTCCGTTGGGATTGGTACCCACCTCTGCATTCAGGTACTCCACCAGGTCGGCTGCATCCTGCGCATTGCCGCGGCCCAAGCTGTACACATAGACGATCTCAGAGTCCACCTGGTCGGCAAAGTCTGCAATCTCTGCAATGCCGAAGTTGGGTTCAATACCTCCCTGCCCCGGATTATTATAGAAGCCGTGGATCTGGTCCTTGCGGTCTTCTTTCGGTCCCAGGGTAGTTTTCCAGTTGAACAGATTGGAAATGGTTCCACCGGGATAACGGATGGAGCCAAAACCCGCATTCGTGTACAGCTGGGTAAACTCCTCTTTCATCTGCATCGTCTCAGAATCAAAGGTACCATAACCGTTGAACGCATAGCGGTGATTAATACCAAAAATGGAATCCGCATCAATGACCCGGTTCACCTGATCCAGGTTGACCGTCAGGTTCAGTGGGACAGCCGCCTGGTATGCGACTACAGCATTTTGCAGCGTCTCATAAGCCTGCTTCATCTGTTCCAGAGTTGTGGCCTCCGTCACCGCTACAATGGCCTGAGCCAGCTCCATGGCACATTCGTGGTCATCGGGCAGAGCGTGGCTGTCATAGAGGGCCTGGGCCTCCTCTACAGCAGTCTGTAACTCCGCCCGGTACAGCTCCACCGCCTTATCTTCGTACACTGCCAGGGCCTCAGCATCGGTGAGCACCTTTTCGTATACATAGAACTCGTCTACATCTCCACGCATAGGATGAGGATCCGTGTTGCCTGCGTTTTTATGGGCGCCCAGACGCAGCGTCAGAAGCTGATCCACGGTGCTGTCACCCAGCGCCTGCTCACTGTCCAAAACACCGTTGATATAGAACTTTACCTTCTTACTCTCTTGGTCAAAGGTGACCGTGATGTGCTGCCACTCTTCCTTGATCACGGACTTCTGGGAGAGTACATCTTTTCCGTTGATGTACGTGTGGTACTGGCCATTGGAGCGCAGGGTCAACAAAGAGCGTCCATTTCCCTCGTGCTGAAGCAGCACGGTAGATGCAGAGTCCTTATCCCCTGTAATGCTCTTATCGTACCGATACCACATCGAAAAGGAAACTTGTCCTTTTCCCGTGTTGATGTAATCTTGCAGCTTCAGATAGTTGTCGGTACCCCCTCCAAATCGAAGCACATTCCCAAACACCGGATTCCCGCTGTCCACAACACTCACGCCGTCACCTTCCAGTGTGGCCGTCGTGTGCTCTCCTGCATCACTGGTCAGAGAATCAAAACTCCAGTGATCTTTTAGTTGACTCTCTGGCGCAGCAGCCATGGTACGCACGCCCATCGCATAGGTCATGAGCATACTACATGCCAGCACAGAAGATAGAACGATCTTCCACCCCTTTTGTTTCATAGACCTCTCTCCCTTTCATATAAATTCATAGTGATAGTATCATGCTATGTCCAACACTGTCAACAAACATATTGTGGTATGAGGTAGTGTCAAGAGTTTTTCGCAAATTGGTTTGCAGGCTTCGGGAAAAATGAAGTCAGTCGGCAATGGAGGCATCCTCAACGGCAGCCTCCAGATGCTTCATATTCATGTACTTTTTGTCACCCCACTGGGTACCAGCCACGTGGCGTAATCGGGCACAGACCAGCATAAGGGCAGAATTGCCGTCCGGGAAACTGC
>CABPXX010000008.1 GCA_902461475.1 uncultured Eubacteriales bacterium
GGCCTTCTCCAGAGCATCCAGCAGCATCTGCCAGTTGGTCTCCACATACTTGTCAGCATTCTCCACCATGCCGTTTGCACGGTCGATGAGCAGCTCCAGCATGGACTTATCCGTCTTCAGCTGCTGGGCCTCAATGGCCTCCAGCAGGGCCTCGTAGGCGGCGTCCACCTCGTACTGCAGAGCATCGGGGTCAGCGGACACGGCCTCGGCCTTCTCCAGGGCATCCAGCAGCATCTGCCAGTTGGTGTCCATATAGTCGTCCTCATTGGCCACCATCTCACGGGCCCGCTCAATGAGCAGGTTCAGAGCGGTCTTATCACCCTGGGTGAAGTCCAGCAGGTGCACAGCGTTGAACAGGTCCTCGGTGGCCTTGTCCACCTCAAGCTGTGTGGCGTTGGGGTCAGCCAGAACGGCTTCGGCCTGGTCCAGAGCAGCCTGGTACTTGGCGGCCACGGTGGGGATGAGGTTACTGATATCCTGAGCGGCGGCGTAGTCATACACCTTTTGCAGCAGGGCCTTGCTGGCATCGGTGGCGGGCTCAGAGTCATCCTTCACCAGGTCCTTTACCTCGTCAGCAGTCAAACTACGGTCGAAGACGCTCAGCTGGTCGATGGTAGCATTCAAGAAGCCACCGCCAGCCAGATTGACGGAATTGTTGCCGCCGATACGGTTCATAGGCCCGTTGATGGCTAAATCGATGTGATCCTGCTCCACACCATTGACGTACAGGGTGGTACCTTGATCGTTGCTGACAAAGGTCAGATGCACCCACTCACCCTTGGGAGCGGAGTAGTCAAAGGTAGCATCCTCCACACCGTAGGCAGTAACACCTACCTTACCGGTGTTCTGGTACTGGTCCAGCTTGATCTCGCCGGTTGCGCCGGACATCAGCACGGCATTGTGCTCCACGCTCTCTCTGCGGTTGACCCACAGACCCACAGTCCAGTTCTTGTCCAGATCCCGATAGCCCAATTCAATGCGGCCAGCGCCGCTAAAGTCCAGGCCACTGCCCATCTTACCGTCGGTCCAGGTGATGCCGTCACCCAGGGTGAAGGAGTGAGCACCGCTGGTGTCGGTGATCTGAGTGCCCTCGCCCTCGTCAAAGTTGAAGATCATCTCATTCTCGAAGCCGAACGCGTCTTCCTTCATCTCCATGATCTCCTCTGCACTCAGAGCACGATCATAGATCTGGACATCGTCCACAGCACCCTTCATGTAGCCACGGTCGGACAGGCCATCCTTGTAGTTGGCACCAATGCGGCTGACAGGGCCGTTGATGGTGGCATCAATGTGGTCGGTCTCCACACCGTTGACGTACAGCGTGGTGCCCTGGTCGTTGGAAACAAAGGCCAGGTGGACCCACTCGCCAATGGGAGCGGTGTAATCGAAGGTATAATCGTCCACGCCGTAGGCGGTGAGGCCAACCTTACCGGTGTTCTTCCACTGCTCCAGTTTGATCTCGCCTTCGGTGCCTGCCAACAGCGCTGCGTTAGCTGCTCCAGAGTCCTCACGCTTGACCCACATACCGGCAGTCCAGTCGCCGCCGATGTCATCGTACTTCAGGTCCACATAGCCGGAGCCGTCAAAGATCAGGCCGGAGCCGTAGCGGCCCTCGCCCCAGGTCACGCCGCCCACCATGGTGCCCTTGAAGTCACCAGTGGTGTCCTTCACGGTAGTGCCGGTGCCCTCATCCAGAGGCATACGGAAGTTCACGGGCTTCTCCCAAATCAGGGTGTCTTCCTTGTAGCCGATCTCCAGGCTGTCCAGGCGGTCCTTATGCTGAGCGATACGCTCTCTGTACTCGTCCCAGCTACGGTTTTCCTTGGGAGTCCAAGCGACCTCAGCGATACCGGGCAGTCTGGGGTAGTACATGTAGTCCAGGTGCTCCGGCTCGGAGATGGTCTCGGTCCAGATGGCACCTTCCACGCCGATAAACTGATCCTCCGTACCGAAATCGGTGGGGTCCCAGTTATAGGCATCGTCCACAGGGGCATAGCCAGCCCACTGCAGGCCCAGGTCACAGCTGGCATCGTACTTCATGTCCATGTAGGCATGGTCAGCGGGAGAGGCGACGTACTTGACGCCATCCAGGCACCGCTTGTCCCCAGTGTTCCAGTACTGGGTGACGGTGTTTTCCTTGTCCTCCACGGCGGCATCGTAGTTCTGCCAGCCGATGGGAGTCTTGCCGTACTTCTGAGCGATCTCAGTGACTCGATTGACAAAGTACACATAGTCGTCATGAGACGTCACGTGGGCCTCATCGCCGCCGACGTGAACGTACACAGAGGGAGAGATTTCAGAGAGCTGACGGAAGACCTCATCAATGAAGATGTAGGTGTTCTCGTTGCGGCACTCCAGAGAGGCCCAGCCCACATCCCAGCCCTGATAGGGCTTGGTATTGTCATAGCCGTTGGCATGGGGTTTGCCGTCCTCGGTGGAGTTCAGCATAGGCATGGACACCAGAGCTGCCCAAGCGTGGGCAGGCATATCGAATTCGGGGACAATCTCCACTTTGCGCTCCGCAGCGTAGGCCACGATGTCCTTGAACTCCTCCTGAGTATAGTAGCCAGCCTTCACGCCGTTGTGGTCACAGGAAGTGGAAGCACCCAACTCCGTCAGGTTGCTGAAGTCCACGGGATTGCCGTCCTTATCCACCACATCGGGGTTGTTCTTGATCTCCAGGCGCCAGCCCTGGTCGTCGCTCAGGTGCATGTGCAGCTTGTTGATCTTATACTGGGACATGTGGTCGATCTGGCGCTTCACTTCATCCACAGAGAAGAAGTGGCGGGACACGTCCAACTGCACGCTGCGGTAGCCGTATCTGGGCGCGTCCGAGATATCGGCGCAGGGAGCGGTCCAGGCCACGTCGCTGACCAGTGTGTCGCTCTCGATCTGGCCGGGGAACATCTGACGCAGAGATTGCAGGCCATAATACACGCCCGCTGCATTCTTGGCGTTAATCTCCACGCCGGTCTCGGTCACAGACAGCTGATAGCCCTCATCTTCCAGAGATGCATTGGGGTCCACCAAAATGGCAATGTCCCCGGACTGAGCCTCCTCACCCTGCACCACCGGCAGATCGTACCCAGTGGATTTGCGGAATTCCGATGCCACCACTTCGGTGGAGTCCACCGCCTTTTGATCGGCCCCTTCTCCAGAAATCACAAAGCGGCACCCGGAGCCCAGAGTGAAGGACCCCTGCGTCTTCTCATACTCCTGAGGCAAGGGGATAATGGTACATCCACCATCCTCCTCCCCTGCTGCCAGGGTCTGTGTACCCTGGGCAGACAGAGCGGTCGCCCGCAGAGACATAGGTGCCAAGCTCAGCAGCATCGCTCCTGACAACAGCAGAGCCGCCCACCGTTTTTTGTTTCTCACGTTGCTCTCCTCCTTTGACTTCTTTTGAGTTTACGATGGCAATGCCGGCTTTTATTTAGGAAAACATGGTGTTTCCCTCCACTGGCCACCCCATCGTTTTTCAGTCTAAGTATCTCATGTTCTCCAAAGACTGTAAAACAAAAGTTTTTTGTGCATGAACAACGCCTATTTGTATGACAAGATTTCTTTGGATAATTTGACTGGTTTTCCCGGTCCGCTTTGTACAAATCTACATTTTTGTCGTCTTTATCCTCCATTTCCACGAATTGTTTTTCATCATGTTGCATAGACACTCTTTTTTCCTTGTCAATTTTTGTGAATATGTTATAATACAAATGGTCTTTCCAGATATTTGATGGTAAAATCCACCACACATTACTCCCTGTCATATGGAAGGTGACCCTCTGTGAATGTAAAAAAGCTATATTATTTTTGTGAAATCTGCAAAGATATGAATTTGACTTATACGGCCAAACGGCTCTACGTCACGCAGCAAAGTCTGAGCTACGTCATCCGCACACTGGAACAAGAGCTCAAGTGCACCCTGTTTATTCGCACTGCCTCTGGCGTAGATTTGACCGAGGAGGGCAAGTATTTTTACCGCCAGTGTTCCCACATCCTCCAGGAGTTGGATGACACCTGTCAAGTCCTCCGCCAGGCGACATCGGAGTCTGCCGGAAGTTTGCGCATCTCTCTAGCCCCCTGTTTTTATAACATGCTGGCTCATGCGCTTCCGGATTCCTGCGGGTCCTCTTCCGTGGTCTACACCTATTGCAGCGACTACTTCTGTCTGGAGCACCTGCAAAACCACCAGGCCGACGCCACCCTTCTTCCCTATCTTCCCTCCGAGTCCGGCTTATCCTCCACCCTTCTGGGCTATATCCCCATCTCTGTGATTCTCTCTCTGAATCATCCGCTGGTGCGGCGCACATCAGTACCGGCTTCCGATCTATCTCAAGAGCCTCTGTTTCTCCCTGAGCTGTATCAGCCCATCTATGAGGCCCTGTTTGCCCGATATCCCACCCTCCAAACCGCTTTCAGCCGCACCCTCTCCTTCCCCTCTCCCCTTGCCGCCATTCACAAGTGCGCCCAGGGAGAAGGCGTCGTTCTCATGGATGAGCAGGCCCTATCCAATTGTACCGTTCCCCTCCCGGCCGTCCGTGCCCTTCCTATGTCTGACCCGCTGTTTGTGCCCCTCTACTGTGTCTCTGCGCAAAAACAACATTCTCCACCCCTCCAGTCCTTCATTGACCGCATTCAGCTGGCGCTCAAGACCTCTCAGTCCAGTGCAAGGTAAGGTGGATTTATACGGCGTGAACACCGCAATCCTGATTGACAGTTCAAGAAATCCAGACAACCGCTGTTTGCGTCATAAGATGCAGACAGCGGTTGTCTTCCTTTGGGCTTGTCCCCATATCCCAAGTATTATAAAATGAATTCACATACCTATCCCCAAAAACACACAGGGAGGCATAAGCGTCATGAACGAATCTTCCACCTATCTCGCTCACAAGGCCCCAGATGGACGAACCCAGAGCGTCAAGGAGCATTTGGAAGGCACTGCTGAGCTCGCGGGACATTTCGCCTCTGCGTTCGGCGCCCAGGAACAGGGCTATCTGGCTGGACTGGCCCATGACATTGGAAAGTGCTCCATCGCGTTTCAAAAGCGCCTTCTGGAAGATGGCCCTAAGGTGGACCACTCCACCGCCGGGGCCTATGAATGTATGCGCCAGGGAAACCAAATTTTCGCAGCTCTTTGCATTGCAGGTCATCACAGTGGACTGCCCGATGGGGGAAGCCGGGTGGACCCGTCAAGCGGAAACACCTTTTGGGCTCGCCTGAACCGTGCCAACAAGCACGAAATTCCCCAGTATAATCTAGATGGCAAGTTGCTTCACTTGCCCATCCCCGCCATTCCACCCTATCTACGGACAGACCAGAAAACCATCATGTTTTTCACCCGCATGCTCTACTCCTGTCTGGTGGATGCGGACTATCTGGACACAGAAGCGTTTATGACGGGCCAGCCTCGAGATACGAACCCCGCTGATTTTGTCCATTTGGAGGCAAAACTCCAGTCGTATATTGCCCCATGGTTTCCACCCAAAACATCGCTCAATGAACTCCGGTGCTCCATCTTGCAAAACTGTAAAGACCAGGGGCAGACAAAGAAACCCGGATTTTTCACGCTGACGGTCCCCACTGGGGGAGGAAAAACCGTGGCCTCTCTCGCCTTTGCCCTGGCCCACGCCAGAGCAAATCATCTATCCCGTATCATCTACGTCATTCCATACACCTCTATCATCGAACAGACAGCCCAGGTATTCCGTGACATTCTGGGCGAAGAATATGTGCTGGAACACCACTCCGGGGTACTCTTTGACACCAGCGAGTCCGCCACCGCCCAGGAGTATGCCATGGCGCAGGCCACAGAAAACTGGGATATGCCGGTGATCGTCACCACTGCCGTGCAGTTCTTTGAATCCCTCTACTCCAACCGCTCCTCCAAATGCCGCAAGCTCCACAACCTGGCGAACAGTGTTTTGATTTTCGATGAGGCACAGATGATGCCCCTGCCCTGTCTGCGTCCCTGCGTATACGCCATCGCTCAGCTAGTGGAGCACTACCACGCCAGCGCTGTGCTGTGCACCGCCACCCAGCCGGTCTTGGGCCCCATCTTCCGGGAATTCTGCCCCACCTATACCTCTATAGAACTGTGCCCCAAAGCGCTGCAAGAAGCCACTCTGTTCCGCCGGGTCACCTTCCGCCGAGCCGGACGACTCAGTTCTGCCCAGCTGGCCCAACAGCTCCAAGGGCTGCATCAGGTGTTGTGCGTGGTCAACACCCGAAAGCAAGCGCAGGAAATCTATTCTCAGCTTCCCAGGGAAGGTAGCTTCCACCTATCCACCCTGATGTATCCCGCCCACCGACAACAGGTTCTATCCACCATCCGCCAACGGCTCCACAATGGACTTCCCTGTCGGGTGGTCTCCACCTCTCTTATCGAGGCTGGGGTAGATGTGGATTTTCCCCAGGTATACCGGGAGCAAGCGGGCCTGGACTCCGTATTACAAGCCGCTGGGCGGTGCAACCGGGAGGGGAAACGCCCGGTTGCAGAGAGTATCGTCACCATCTTCCAAGGGGAAGGTGCACCCCCTGCACAGTTTTCCGCCGCCATAGCAGCAGGAAATCTGGTGTTGGACCAGCAGCTTGACTTATGTTCTCAAGATGCCATTTCCACCTATTTCACGGAATGGATGGATTTGAAGGGCAAGGATGTTCAGGATGCTGCTGGCATTCTCTCTCTCATGGAAGATCCCCGTTCCCCCCTTCCCTTCCGCACGGTGGCGGAACGCTTCCATCTCATCGAACAGCAGACCAAAACCATCTACATTCCCTTAGAAGAGGGCGCAGAACTGGTCCACCAGTTGGCTCAGGGATATTCCAGCCAGAGCCTGTTCCGTAAATTGGGCCGGTATGGCGTCTCCGTCTATGATCGCCACTATCAGGCGTTATTGAGTCTGGGACTTTTGGATGTGGTGAATGATGACTGCGCCATCCTTCGGGATACCAGCTACTACAATCCGGAAACAGGATTGTCCATGGACCTCTCATCTGGTGTGGCATACATTCTATAACGGTACGATGGGGCCGAGGGAGCATTCACACTTTCTCGGCCCCATCGTTTTTTTTACACAACAAAAATAATTCCATCGACACATTATGTAAAAAGTGCTATATTTAAACCAGCAGCATGCAATAACTTCCAACGAAAGGAGTGAACTACATGTCCACACGACTGGAAGTGTGGGGCGATTACGCCTTATTCACCCGACCTGAGCTGAAGGTGGAGAAGGTATCCTATGATGTCATGACTCCTTCTGCTGCCCGGGGCATTTTGGAAGCCGTGTTTTGGCATCCAGGCATGCGCTGGGTGGTGGATCGCATCCACGTCTGTGCCCCCATTCAGTTCACCAATGTCCGCCGCAATGAGGTAAAGGCTACGGCCAGCGCACGGAGTGCCAAGGTTGTGATGGAGTCCGGCGAGGGACCGCTTTACCTCGCCACTCCAGACATCATCCAGCAGCGGGCTTCTCTGGTGCTCCAAAAGGTGCACTATGTCATCGACGCTCATTTTGAGATGACAGACAAGGCGGCGCCATCCGACAATCCGGGAAAATTTCAAGATATCATGAAGCGCCGCATTGCCCGAGGGCAGTGCTATCATCAGCCCTGCTTTGGCTGTCGGGAGTTTCCCGCCCACTTTGCGCCATGTGAGACCATTCCTCCCTGTCCCCCAGAGCTGAAAGGGGAACGGGACCTGGGTTGGATGCTCTACGATATGGACTACTCCAATCCACAGGACATTCAACCTCGGTTTTTCCGTGGAACGCTGAAAGACGGCGTTCTCCATGTGCCCGCTTGGAACAGCGAGGAGGTGCGGGGATGATCTTACAAGCGCTGGTGGATTTATATCAGCAGCTTTCCGCACAAGGGAAGATTGCGCCCGCTGGATGGGCCCCCGTGAAAGTCTCCTACGCCATCTATCTGAAAGAGGACGGGCAAATCGCTCAAATCGCCTGCATGAAAACCCAACAGCTCAAAGGGAAAAAGATGGTTTTAGCCCCTCAGGAACTGACCTTGCCCGCTCCCACCAAGCGCACCGTGGGAATTGCCCCCAATTTTCTGTGTGACAATTCCAGCTATATTCTGGGTGTGGACAACAAAGGAAAGCCTGAGCGTGCAATCTCTTGCTTTGAAGCATGCAAAGCTCTCCACCTATCTCTACTATCTCAGGCAGATGAACCTGCTGCTCAAGCTCTGCTTCGTTTCTTTGCGACGTGGGAACCATCCCAAGCTGCCACCCATCCAGCCCTTCAAGAGATTTGGGATGATATATGTTCCGGCTCGAATCTCATCTTCCGGTATCAAACCTCCAACTTACAGGACATTCCCGCCATCCGCCACGTCTGGGAACAACACTATAACGGAGTCAGCGAGGGGCCTGAAATGATGTGTCTGGTCACAGGTCAGCGGGGCCCGGTGGAAGCCATCCATCCCTCGATTAAAGGTGTGCAGGGCGCTCAGTCCAGTGGTGCTTCTCTGGTGTCATTTAACGCTCCAGCATTCTGTTCCTATGGGAAGGAACAGAATTACAACGCCCCAGTGGGAAAATATGCAACGTTCGCCTATACTGCCGCCCTCAATCACCTCTTGGCTGATCGGGAACACGTCCAGCGCATGGGCGATACCACCGTTGTCTTCTGGGCCAAGGACAGCCAGAGCGCCTATCAAAACATGTTTACCATGTTCGCTTTCGACCAACCATCCACCTACAGCGTGGCAGATTTGGCCGCAATGGTCAAACACTTGTGTCAAGGCACCGCTGTGGAATTTGACGGAGCCAACCTAGACCCCAACATGGACTTCTACATCCTGGGCTTGGCCCCCAATGCCGCCCGACTCTCGGTGCGCTTTTTCCTTCACAACAGCTTTGGCACCTTTCTAAAAAATGTACAGGCCCACAAGGAACGACTGGAGATTGTCCGCCCATCCTTCGACCAATTCGAAAGCCTTCCCCTGTGGCACATGCTCCAAGAGACCGTCAACCAAAAGTCCAAGGACAAGACGCCCGCTCCAAATATGGCTGGTCAAACTCTGAGGGCTATCCTGATGAACACCCCCTATCCCGCCACCCTCCTCTATGGAGTCAACCTTCGCATTCGGGCAGAACACACCGTCACACGGGGACGGGCTGCCATCCTCAAGGCTTACTATCTAAAAAATCCACACACTGATGTTCCAAAGGAGGTTTTAACCGTGTCACTCAACCCCGACAGCACCAACGTCCCTTATACCCTGGGCCGCCTGTTTGCCATTCTGGAGCAGGTCCAGGCCAGCGCCAATCCCGGTATCAACACCACCATCAAAGACCGATACTTCAACTCCGCCTCCGCCACTCCCTCCCATGTATTCCCCACATTAATAAATCTAGCCCAAAAGCATTTAAAGAAGCTCCCCGATGCACATCGCATCCACTTGGAAAAGCAAATCAGTCAACTGATGTCGATGTTAGGAGAGTCGTACCCCACCAGTCTGAATTTGCCCCAGCAGGGTTCCTTCCAGCTGGGATACTACCACCAGACCCAAGCCCGCTACACAAAAAAGGAGGAAGCATAAATGTCTGACATCATCAAAAATCGCTATGAATTCGTGGTGCTATTCGATGTAGAGAACGGAAACCCCAACGGAGACCCCGATGCAGGAAATATGCCCCGGGTGGACCCGGAAACCGGTCTGGGGCTGGTCACTGATGTCTGCCTCAAGCGTAAAATTCGCAACTACGTGGAGACCGTCAAAGAGGATTCCACCGGATATCGCATCTACATCAAAGATAACATCCCCCTCAATCGCAGCGACGCCCAAGCATATGCCGAGTTGGAGCTGGAGCCTGGAAAAATCAAAGACCTCAAAAAGAAAGACCCCGATTTGGACCTTAAAGTCCGTGACTGGATGTGCAAAAACTTTTATGACATTCGCACCTTCGGCGCAGTCATGACCACCTTTGTCAAGGATTCTCTCAACTGTGGCCAGGTGCGTGGTCCTGTCCAACTGGGATTTGCCCGCAGCGTGGAGCCCATCGTCCCCCAAGAGGTGACCATCACCCGCATTGCTATCACCACGGAAGCAGATGCAGAGAAAAAGGGAACCGAGATGGGCCGCAAATACATTGTGCCCTATGGTCTGTACCGCTGTGAAGGCTTTGTGTCCGCCAATTTGGCCCGGAAGACCACCGGCTTTGCCAATGAGGACCTGTCCCTACTGTGGGAGGCCATTTTGAACATGTTTGAGCACGACCACTCGGCCGCCCGTGGCAAAATGGCCGTGCGGGAGTTGATTGTCTTCCGCCATGACAGTGAGCTGGGCAACGCCCCGGCTTGGAAACTGTTTGAGTCCGTCTCTGTAACTCGGAAAAATCCGAACGACACTAGCCCCGCCCGCTCCTACTATGACTACCAGATAACTGTGGACACGGATCACTTGCCCGCCGGAGTGACCTGCCAGCGACTGGGATGAATGACACCGCTACCCTCCCGCTCTCCGGACTCCAGCATTTCGCCTTTTGTCGGCGGCAATGGGCGCTGATTCACATCGAGCAGCTGTGGAGGGAAAACCTGCGCACGGTGGAGGGGCAGCTGCTCCACCGCCGTGCTCACGATGAGTCCCAACGAGAACGACGGGGAAATTTACTCATCCTCCGGGGCCTTGCCATCCAATCCTCCACGCTGGGCGTCTCTGGTGTCTGCGATGTGGTGGAATTTCACGCCTCGCCCCAGGGTGTCCCCATTCACGGGGAAGACGGCCTTTGGCTTCCCTATCCCATTGAGTACAAGCGTGGGAAACCAAAAACCAACCAGGCCGATGAGCTGCAATTGTGTGCTCAAGCCATGTGTCTGGAGGAAATGCTGTGCTGCTCCATCCAAGAAGGGGCTCTCTTTTACGGAGAAACCAAGCGGAGAACCGTGGTTCCGTTTGTCCCTGCATTGCGGGAACAGGTGGTTTCCCTGCTCCAGGAGATGCACCAGCTTTATCGCCGGGGCTATACCCCCAAGTGCAAACCAACCAAGTCCTGCAATGCCTGTTCCCTGAAAGAGCTGTGCCTTCCCAAACTCATGAAGAAACAGAATGTATCGGCCTATCTGCGCTCAGCTATGGAGGAGGACGTGCCATGAGACAACTGCTCAATACCCTGTTTATCACCTCACCCGATATTTACTTATCTCTGGATGGGGAAAATGTGGTGGCCAATCGGGAAAAGGAAGTCCTGGCCCGGTATCCTCTGCATACCTTGTCCGGCATTCTCTCCTTCTCCTACTCCGGTGCCTCTCCCGCCCTCATGGGTGCCTGCGCCAAGCGAAATATCTCCCTGTCCTTTTGCTCTCCCAACGGACGGTTTCTGGCCCGAGTATGTGGGGAAAGCAGCGGAAATGTGCTCCTTCGCCGCACGCAATATCGAATTGCCGACGACCCCGCCTCCAGCTGCCGAATTGCACGCAATATGATCTTCGGAAAAGTCCACAATGCCCGTTGGAGCATTGCCCGAACCAAACGAGACCACGCTCTGCGTGTGAATGTGGACGATTTAGCGCAGACCATTGAAACCCTCAAAGGATTACTGCCTCAAATTCTCTCCGAGACCGATCTGGACGCTCTGCGTGGACTGGAAGGAGCCGGAGCCACCGCCTACTTTCACGCCTTTGGCCAGATGATTTTGGGGGATCCCACCGTATTCTCCTTCCATGGCAGAAATCGCAGACCACCGCTGGACCCGGTCAACGCTCTACTGTCTTTTGCCTACAGCCTTCTGGGTAACGACTGCGCCTCTGCCTTGGAAGGGGTGGGTTTGGACGCCTATGTGGGATTCCTCCACCGAGACCGCCCCGGGCGAACCTCTCTGGCTTTGGACTTGATGGAGGAATTACGCCCGTGTATGGCAGAACGCTTTGCCCTGACCTGCATCAACAACCGTATCTTCCAGGCCCAGGATTTTGTCTATCAAGAGGGCGGAGCTGTTCGACTCACCGATGAAGCCCGGCGCACCTTCCTGCAACGGTGGCAAGAGCGAAAAAAGGAGCTCATCACCCATCCATACCTGGAGGAGAAAATTCCTTGGGGGCTGGTTCCCTGGGTACAAGCTCTCTTGCTCAGCCGTCATCTCAGGGGCGACTTGGATGAGTATCCACCGTTTCTCTGGAGGTAGAAACATGCTGGTTCTGATTACGTATGACGTGAATACCCAGGACGCCGCTGGGCGAAAGCGGCTACGTCAAATCGCCAAACAGTGTGCCAACTACGGACAGCGTGTCCAATGTTCGGTGTTCGAGTGCCTGCTGGACGCTGCGCAATGTCGTATGCTCCAGGCCAAGCTGTGCAGCATCATGGATGCTGAGAAGGACAGCCTACGTTTTTACTACCTGGGCAACAAATATGAAAGTAAAATCGAACACTTTGGTGCCAAACAAACCTATGAACCTGAGGGTGCGCTTATCTTATAGGTTTGCCAGGTGCGAAGGGGAAGCTCTCATAACATCCCTGGGAGGTTCGCACACACATTTTTCCAATTTATGTGAGGAGTAGAGATTTTCTTACCCCCGCAATTGTACCACTTAGAATTTATACTGTGCAATCTATGCAAGGAACGTAACGATTCACCCCGTACCTTGTATAGATTTGCTGTCGCACCCCACACGGGGTGCGTGGATTGAAATAGATGCTGGACAGCACCCGAGAGGCCATCCTCAAGTCGCACCCCACACGGGGTGCGTGGATTGAAATTTGCCTGCTGCATCTTTACTCTCAGGTAGGTGGTGTCGCACCCCACACGGGGTGCGTGGATTGAAATTACCCCGGCATCGCTCACATCACTGGTTTGCAGCTGTCGCACCCCACACGGGGTGCGTGGATTGAAATTTTCGCCTCCTTGAAGATTGAGCCGCCGTCCGGCGTCGCACCCCACACGGGGTGCGT
>CABPXX010000009.1 GCA_902461475.1 uncultured Eubacteriales bacterium
CCCCAGCCGTTCTTGTCGGCCACGGACTTCAGAGCACCACGGGCCTTGTCAGTGGTGGCGTAGATACGGCTGTTGGCCTCAGCGCCGTACTTCTTCTCCAGGTGCTCGCGGAAAATACGGAAAGCGATGGCGGGCTCAATGGTGCCACCGGACTTGGAGATCACGTTGATGGACCAGCTGCGGTTGCCGATGCGGCGCATGACCTTCTGAATCTCATTGGGGCTGAGAGAGCAGCCGACAAAGCAGATCTCGGGACCGTCAGAGGGGAAAATCTCCAGGGCGGTGCGGGCACCCAGATAGGAGCCGCCGATGCCGATGACCACCAGCACCTCGGAGTCAGAGCGAATCTTCTTGGCGGATGCGGTCAAACTCCTCCTTGTCATAGGCCTCAGGCAGACGCACCCAGCCGGTGAAATCAGAGCCGGGGGCAGAACTATCATACAGCTTGGCGTGAGCGGCGGCCACTTCGTCGGTCATAGCGGTCAGCTGCTCCTGGGATACAAAACCATCCAGATGAGACAAATCCAACGTTAACATAGTGTGCAACTCCTTGTGAAATAAATTTACCCTTGGTTAAGGGAATTAAGCATGATAGAAGAACAGACCAGCGCCGCCATAAATTCCGGCGTTGTTGCCCAACTGAGCCAGAGCAAAGGTGGCCTGACGGGCAGGGGAGAACACATTTTCCCGGTAGGCATCCACCACGGGGTCCATGAGGATAGAGCCAGCAGCAGACACGCCACCGCCGATGATAAAGATCTCGGGGTTGACGATACAGCCGATCATAGCAGAGGCCACACCCAGGGCCTTGGCGGCAGTCTGAATGACCTCCATAGCCTGCTGGTTCCCCTCCTTGGCTGCGTCAAACACGTCTTTGGCGGTAACCTTCTCCATGTCCTTGAAGGGCTGGAACTCCCGAGCAGCGCGGATGATACCGGTAGCAGAGGCAGTGACTTCCAGGCAGCCATACTTGCCGCAGGAGCACTGCCAGTCCTGGTGGAAGCTCATGGGCATATGGCCAGCTTCACCGCCTGCACCGTTGGCACCAGAGATGATTTGGCCGTTGGAAATGATGCCACAGCCAATGCCAGTGCCCACGGTGAGCATGGCCAAACTCTTGCGGCCTTTGCCGGCGCCGTGCCACAGCTCGCCCAGAGCGGCCAGGTTAGCGTCATTTTCCACCTTTACCACCAGACCAGTGCGGCTGGACAGCTCGGTGGCCACGTTGATATCCCCCCAGCCCAGGTTGACACAGCCCTTGACCTGTTCCTGGTTGAACACAGGTCCGGGGACGCCCACGCCTGCACCCACAAAGGCACAGTCGTCAAATTGCGCCTTTACCTGCTGGATTTCCTGAGCAATCCGGTCAAACATGGCGGCAGGGTCACGGGGAGAGGGAAATTCGCTCTTGTGCAGCAAAGGGCCTTCTTCGTCCACAAGCCCCAGCTTCACGGATGTTCCGCCGATGTCCACGCCAAAACACACTTGCTTCATTGCGCTCAACTCCTCTTTTTCTTGTCGTCAAGATACGCTTATTCCAAAATAATGGCAACACCCCAGGGCTCCAGATGCAGCAACCGCTTTTCCATATTGATATAGGACTGGAACAGCAGCTGTCCCGTGATGGGGAGGGTCATGGGGTCGGAGCCTCCGTTGACAATGGTGTGAATCCGCTGACCGTTCAAGGTGCGGATGAAATGAATGACATGATCGTTGGGGTTTTCAAAGGTGATATGGCCCCGTTTGAGGGCAGCATATCTGCCTTTGATGCGGCTGAGAGACTCATAGGCCGTCTGTAGAGAGGTCAGCTCACGCCCCCAGGGGAAGCACCGGCGGTTAAAGGGATCTTCAAACCCTTCCAGCCCTGCCTCATCTCCGTAGTAGATACAGGGCATGCCGGGCAGCGTGAATTGCAGCGCCGCTGCTGCGCACTCCCGCCGCACCGCCCAGAGTTTGGCGTCCTCGCTGAGGAATCGGTTGGCCTTTTCCTGCTTGGAGCCGTCAAAGCTGTCGCCCAACAGGGTGAGAATGCGGGGGGTGTCGTGAGTAGACAGGCTGTTCATGAGGCAGTGGAGAACCTCCTGAGGATAGTGCTCCACCACCGACATGATGTTGGCTCGGAAGCTGTTGGCATCCGGCTGGGCCAAGAAGGAGAGGATGGCACTGCGGAAGGGGTAATTCATCACCGAGTCCAGCTCTCCGTGGGAGAAATACTTTCTCCGGGCTCCGTAGCTGATCTTGTTGGAGGCATCCTCCCACACCTCACCCAGCAGCAGCGCCTCAGGGTTCAGCTCCTTGAGACGCTGGCGGAACAGGGCGATGAAGTCATCGGGCAGCTCGTCGGCCACATCCAGACGGAAGCCGTCGGCGCCCAAGCTCATCCAGTGGGCAATGACACTGTTCTCTCCCGTGATGATGTGCTCCAAAAAGGCCGGGTCCATCTCATTGACGCAGGGGAGAGTGTCGATACCCCACCAGGAGGTGTAGCGGTTGGGGTACTCCTGGAAATCAAACCAGCTGCGGTAGGGGGAATTGGGGTCACTGACCGCACCGTGGCCGAAGATGTGGTTGCGGTCAAAGTACACGCTGTTGCTGCCGGTGTGGGAGAACACGCCGTCCAAAATCACCTTCATACCCAGCTTGTGGGCGTCGGCACACAGGGCAGAAAAGTCCTCCTCGGTCCCCAACATGGGGTCGGGACGCATGTAGTCGGCAGTGTCATAGCGGTGATTGGAAAACGCCATGGAGATGGGGTTGAGATAGATGACGTCCACATGCATCCGTTTGAGATAGGGCAGCTTTTCCCGAATTCCCCGCAGATTTCCGCCGAAAAAGTCGTTGTTCAGCACCTCTCCGTGCTCGTTGGGGAGATAATGGGGGGTATCGTCCCAGTTTTCGTGTACCCAGTAGGGCTGCAGTTTCTCGGTCAGATCACAGGAGCCCGAGCGAAAAAAGCGATCGGGAAAGATCTGATACATCACGGCTCCGGCATAGGCCTTGGGCGTGTGAAACTGCTGCGGGTAGCAGGTCAACTGCCAGAGATCTCCCTGGTTGATGCTGGTATCCGTCTCTCCGCAACGGTAGACCTGGAACGGCCCCTGAGCACCCTGGCAGCGGAAGTGATAGAAATACAGTCCGCACCGGGGGAGGGAAAACTGCGTTTTGTAAATTTGATATCCGTCCTGCGTGTCAGTCAACTCGAAGGATACCTGCATCCCGTAGGCGGTGTCGGTGGTGAGAATCACATCCACGCCGCTGACGGCGTAGTAGTCCGGTACCTTCACCGTCAGGGAACAGGGCTGGTTTTCCATCACACAGCCAAAAGGAGTCTTATATTCTTCTAACAGGCAATTAAACGCGACATTCATCCATCAAAACTCCAGACAATGAGGAAAAATAGGTCACTTCAGATGCCAGATGTTCTCGGCATATTCGGTGACGGCGCGGTCGGCAGAGAACAGACCGGCCTTGGCGATGTTGACCAGGGACATGTTGGTAAACTTGCGCTGGTCAGCATACAGGGCGGACACATCGTTCTGAGCCCGCACGTAGTCGTGGAAGTCTGCCAGGCACATATAGGGGTCGGCAGGTCCACGGTGGTTGGTAATCAGGGAATTGACGATATCGTCAAAGCGCATGTTGGAGAAACCGGTGCGCAGCAGATCCATCACAGCCTGGAGCTGGGGATCGTTATGAATATATACGAGGGGATTGTACCCGTGATGCCACAGGTCGTTGACCTCGGGGGTACGCAGACCGAAGAGCACGATATTCTCATCGCCCACCTGCTCCCGAATCTCCACATTGGCCCCATCCAGTGTACCCAAGGTAACGGCGCCGTTAATCATTAGCTTCATGTTACCGGTGCCGCTGGCCTCCTTGCCGGCAATGGAAATCTGCTCGGAGATTTCGGCGGCAGGGATGATCTTCTCAGCCAGAGAGACGTTGTAGTCCTCCATAAACACCACTTTCAGCTTGTCGCGCACCACGGGGTCGGAGTTGACCAGGCGGGACACCGCGCAGATGAGCTGAATGATCTGCTTTGCCATGATGTATCCAGCGGAGGCCTTGGCGGCAAAGATGAAGGTGCGGGGCTGGAAGGGGGCATTGGGGTTGTGCTTGATCTCGAGATACATGTGCAGAATCTGGAGGACGTTGAGCAACTGGCGCTTGTACTCGTGCAGACGCTTGATCTGGACGTCAAACAGGGAATTGGGGTCCACCTGGATGCCGTTGCGCTGGAGAATCAAATCGCTGAGGCGCTGCTTATTGGCCAGCTTGATCTCCTGCAGGCGGCTGAGCACGCTGGCATCGTCCCGGTACTTCAGCAGCTTCTCCAACTCTCTGGAGTCCTTGACAAACCCGTCGCCAATGAGCTCTTTGAGCAGAGCGCTGAGGTCGGGGTTGGACTGGCACAGCCAGCGGCGGTAGGCGATGCCGTTGGTGACGTTGAGGAAGCGGTTGGGCTCCATCTGGTAATAGTCCCGGAAGATGCTGTCCTTGAGAATCTCAGTGTGCAGCTTGGACACGCCGTTGATCTTGTGGCAGGCGGCCAGACACAGGTTGGCCATGCGAATCTCGCCGTTGGCGATGACGGCCATGTAGTTGATCTTGCCCATGTCGTTGCCATACTTGGCCCGCAGATCCTCCACCAGGCGGCGGTTGATTTCGCACACGATCTGATACACACGGGGCATCTGCTCGGAGAAGAGGCTCTCGCTCCAACGCTCCAGAGCCTCGCTCATAACGGTGTGGTTGGTGTAGGACAGGGGGTTGCAGGTGATCTCCCAGGCCTCGTCCCAGCCGTAGTCGTACTCGTCCAGCAGCAGACGCATCAGCTCGGGCACGCACAGAGCGGGGTGGGTATCGTTGATGTGGATGGACACCTTGTCGGCCAGGTTGTCCAGACTGCGATAGGTCTTCAGGTGCTTGCGCAAAATGGTCTGGAGGGAAGCAGATACCAGCAGATACTGCTGGCGCAGGCGCAGCCGCTTGCCAGCGATGTGATCATCGGCAGGGTAGAGGACCTTGGAGATCACCTCAGCCATGGTGTCGCCCTCCAGGGCCTTGGCATAGTCGCCACGAGAGAAAGCGGTCATATCAAAGCTGCGGGGAGATTTGGCACTCCACAGCACCAGCTTGTTCACGGCGTCGGTGTCGTGGCCGGAAATATACATATCGTTGGGCACAGCCATGACGGACTGATAGTTGACGTGGGCCACACGGTACTTGCCGTTGTCGTCCCAGCCGTGGGCTTCGCCGCCGAACTTGACCTCCACGGCCTCGTCCTCTCGGAGCACCAGCCACACATCGCCCATGGTCAGCCAGTCATCGGGGAACTCCATCTGCCAGCCGTCGATGATCTTCTGCTTGAAGATACCGAACTCATAGCGAATGGAATAGCCCGTGCAGGGAATGCCCAGAGTGGTGGCAGAATCCATATAGCAGGAGGCCAGACGGCCCAGACCGCCGTTGCCCAAACCGGCATCAGGCTCCATCTCATACAGGTCATGGATGTCGATGCCGCACTTATCCAGTGCTTGGGTGAACAGCTCTTCCAGACCTAAATTATACAAATTATTCCGCAGGGAGGTACCAACCAGGAACTCCATGGACATGTAGTATACCTGCTTGTCCTGGTCCTTGTTGGTCTTGCGGTTAAACTGTGTGTTCTTTTCTACCAGCATCTCATTGACGAGATAGCAGAGACAGCGGTAGATCTGTTGGGGAGAGGCGGTGTCAGAATGACAGCCATAGCGTCGTAACAAGGTCTCTTCCAGTTTTTCAATAATCTGTTTCTGATTCATGAAACTGAACTCCTCTGTGCGGATCACAAGGCATCCGCAAAAATTTGAAAACCGTGTTGCCCGTACCCGAGCACAGCCCGCATGAGCGGGCTGTAATCGGGGGGAGGCAACACGGTACAATTATAACATGGAACGATAGATTTGCCAATACTCCTGGACGGACTGATTCCAAGAACTATCAAATTTCATGTCATTTTTTTGCAGGAGCTTCCAGTGCTTGCTGTCCTGATAGAAAGCAGCAGCGCGCCGGACAGCATCCAGCATGTCATGGGCGTTGTAACTTTTGAAGGTAAAGCCGCGCCCTTCCATGGTCTCCGGGTTCAAAGCGGGTACGGTATCGTACAATCCGCCGGTCTCCCGGATGATGGGTACGGTGCCGTAGCGCATGGCGATGAGCTGCGTCAGGCCACAGGGCTCCATTTTGGAGGGCATCAGCACCAGATCGCCGCCGGCGTACGTCTCGTGAGCCAATTTGTTGTCGAAAACGATGTTAGCAGACATCTTTTCCGGGTACTGGTCGGCATAGGAGCGGAACATATCCTCATAATTCTGCTCGCCTGTGCCGATGATGACCAGCTGGATATCCTCCTGCATCAGGTCATCCATGACGGCCTGCACCAGGTCCAGGCCCTTGTGGGAGACCAGGCGGGTGATCATAATCACCATGGGCACGTCGTCCCGGCACTCCAATCCCAGCTTTTCCTGAAGCGCCCGCTTGTTCTCCGCCTTCTTGTCCAGCTGATCACAGGTGTAATTCACCGGGATCAGGGGATCGGTGGAGGGGTCAAAGACGTCGGTGTCGATGCCGTTGACCACGCCGCTGAGCTTATAGCTGTGGTGGCGCAGCACCCCGTCCAGCCCGTGGGCGTAATAGGGGTCCTGAATTTCGTAGGCATAGGTGCGGGAGACGGTGCTCACCCGGTCAGACACCAGAATGGCGGCCTTCATCATGTTGGTGCAGCCGTCAAACTGGGTGGGACCCCGCCAATACTCCGGCAGGCCCAGCACTTCGTCCACAAAGGACTCCGGCGCTTTGCCCTGATACTCCATATTGTGGATGGTAAACAGGGTGCGGATGGGCTGGTAGGCATCCAGACCCATGTAGAAGGCCCGGAGGAAGACGGGAATCATGGCAGTTTGCCAGTCGTTGGCGTGGATGACATCGGGATACCAGTTGAGGTATTGCAGGGACTCCAGAACGGCCTTGGAGAAGAAGGCGAAGCGCTCGCCGTCATCGTAGTAGCCGTAGGCGTTGTCCCGATAGAAGTAGTACTCATTGTCGATGAAGTAGTACTGCAGGTTTCTCTGGGTGTCCTTGGCACGGAACACACCGCAGTACACGCTGCGCCAGGACAGAGGCACCCGGAAGTTACAGAGAAACTCAATGTCCCACCGGGGACTGTCTTTGATGGCCTTGTAGTAGGGGAGAAAGACAGCCACCTGTGCGTTTTCGTCGGCACTGAGCGCTTTGGGCAGCGCAGATGCCACGTCGCCCAGCCCTCCCGTTTTTAAAAAGGGAGCGGCTTCACTGGCGGCAAATAAGATTTTCATACAGTGACTCCTTTGCGGATGATCACGGGAGCAGTCTCCAGGCCTTTGAGCTGGCTACCGGCGGTGATGGTGGCCCACTTGTCCACGATGACGTTCTCCAGGCTGGCGCCCTCGCCGATGACGCTGCCCTGCATGATGATACAGTTCTTTACCGTGGCACCCTTGGCGATGCGTACGCCACGGCCAATGACGGAGTGCTCCGCATTGCCATCCAGAATGCAGCCGTCGGCGATGATACAGCCGGAGATGTTGCAGTCCATGCCGTAGTGAGAGGGCACCTCGTCGTTGACACGGGTGTAGATGGGACGGTCAGGACGGAACAGGGCGTTGCTGATGCCCTCGTCCAGCAGAGCCATATTGCTGCTGAAATAGCTCTCGATGTCGTTGACCCGCAGGACGGGATCGGTGAAGGGGTAGATGTTGATGGACAGGTCACCGGTGTTGAAGCGAGACTGAATGAAGTCACGCTCCAGGAAGTAGACACCCCGGGCGGTAAACTCAGACACGGTGTCAATGAGCACCTGACGGTCCATGACCATAATGCTCATGCCGCAGTAATCGCCGGGCTGGGGCACGTGGTCCAGCGCGTAGCTGGTGACCCGCATATTCCCATCCACCTGGATGACGGACTTGTAGGTGTTGCTGTTGCTCATCTTGCTCTGGGTGGCAACCACAGTGATGTCACAGCCGCTGTTGATGTGGGACTCCACCACGGGGCGGAAGTCCATGTTGCAAATCACATGGGCATCTGCCATCACCACACAGGGAGAGGTGTCTTCCCGGAGGAAGTCCAAAGCGTTGCGCAGCTCGTCCAGCTTGCCGCGGTTGGCCTGGTTCAGGCTCTCGCTGGCGTAGGGGGGGAGGATCTGCAGACCGCCGTTCTTGCGGTTCAGGTCCCACTCCTGGGTGTTGCCCAGGTGGGTCATCAGAGAGTGGTAGTGCTGCTTGGCCAACACGCCCACGCTGGTGATGCCAGAGTTGACCATGTTGGACAGGGCGAAGTCCACCAGGCGGTAACGGCCGCCGTAGGGGATAGCCGCCATGTTGCGGGTCATGGGTAAAAGCGTTCAACTCATCCGAATACATCTCGGAGAAAATAATTCCACACATTTTCATCTTTGTAGCCCCCCTTAAACAATTTCCTTGGGTTTGATCACGGTGCCAGAGGGGATGGTCTTCTTGTGACCCACAACGCTGATACCCCAATCCTCGCCCAGGCAGTCCTCCGGGCGTGCGCCGATGGTGACGTTCTCTTCGATGACACACTGCTCACCCACGATGGCGTAGCTGACGGTGCTGCCCTTGCGGACGATGGTGTTGGGCATCAGGACGGTGCCGCTGACCACAGCGCCTTCTTCCACCTCGCAGCCGGTGTAGATCACGGAGTTCTCCACCGTACCCTTGATGCGGCAGCCCTCGGTGATGAAGGAGTTGGACACCTTGGAGGAGGGGGCGATCATGGTAGAGGGGCTGGCATAGTTCCGGGCACAGATCTTGGAGTGGGGGTTACGCATATCCAGGGGGTCCTTGGGGTCCAACAGGTCCATGTTGGCATCCCACAGACTGCCCAGAGTGCCCACGTCCTTCCAGTAGCCTTCAAAGGGATAGGCATACATGGGACGGCCGTCCCGCAGGAAGGCGGGGATGACGTTCTTGCCGAAGTCGTTCTCGGAGTTGGGGTCGGCCTCGTCGGCGATCAGGTACTTCTTCAGAGCGGCCCAAGTGAAGATATACACACCCATGGAGGCCTGGGTGCTCTTGGGATGGGCGGGCTTTTCCTCGAAGTCCACGATGGCCTGGTTCTCGTCGGTGCTCATGATGCCCATACGAGTGGCGTCTTCCATGCTGACGTTGATGACTGCAATGGTGCACTCGGAGCCCTTCTCCTTGTGGAACTGCAGCATCTTGTTGTAATCCATCTTATAGATGTGGTCACCGGAGAGAATGAGCACATACTCGGGCTGATATCTCTCGATGAAGGGAATGTTCTGATAGATGGCGTTGGCCGTGCCCTTATACCACTGGTTGCTGGTGGTCTTGGTATAGGGAGGAAGCACATGGGCGCCGCCGAAATTCCGGTTCAGGTCCCAAGGCTGGCCGTTTCCGATGTAGTCGTTGAGCTCCAGGGGCTGATACTGGGTGAGAATACCCACGGTATCAATGCCGGAGTTGACGCAGTTGGAGAGAGAGAAGTCAATGATGCGATACTTGCCGCCGAAAGGCACGGCGGGGTTTGCGGTGTTTTCTGTCAGTACATACAATCTACTGCCCTGGCCGCCGGCCAAGAGCATGGAGATGCATTCTTTTTTTCGTTCGATCACAGTGAAGCCCCCCTAATTCATCTTTCCTCGCTGGTTATATGCGATGGTTATTTGCTGGCCTTTTTGCCAGCGGATTGCTTTTTGGAAACTCTGGTTTTTTTCACCTTTGCGCTGGGCACGCCTTCCACCGTCTTGCGGGTTCTCTGGGGCGCCTCTCGCTCGTAATATACGGTGGAGAGGGGCGGCAGAGTCAATTCGATGGAGTATTTCAGCCCGTGCATGGGTTTCGCCTTGGCCTTGACCGGCTTGAGCGGGGTACCAGTGCCACCATATTTCACGTCGTCGCTGGACAAAACAGGAATATAAGTACCGGCTTTGGCCGCACCGATGCAGTAGTGCTCGCGGGTGACCGGGCAGAAGTTGCACACAACCACAACCTCTTTTCCCTTGGCATCCACGCGCCGGAAGGAGATCACGCTCTGGCTGTTGTCGTCACAGGCAATCCACTGGAAGCCGTGCCAATCGTTGTCATTCTGCCACAGGGCAGGATGGGCCAGGTAGAAATGATTCAAATCCCGGACATAGTCTTGCAGCTGACGGTGCTTATCATATTCCAAAAGGAACCAGTCCAGTTCCTTGGTGAAATCCCATTCAATAAACTGACCGAACTCTCCGCCCATGAACACCAGCTTTTTGCCAGGATGGGTCATCATATAGCCGTAGAAGGCCCGGAGATTCTGGAACTTCTCCTCGTAGTCTCCCGGCATCTTGTTGAGCAGGGAGCACTTACCGTGGACCACCTCGTCATGAGAGAGGGGGAGGATAAAGTTTTCCGAGAACGCGTAGGTCAGAGAGAAAGTAATGTTGTTGTGACGGCCTTTGCGGAACAGGGGGTCGGTGGACATGTAATCCAGCATGTCGTGCATCCAGCCCATATTCCACTTGAAGTTAAAGCCCAATCCGCCGTCATACCCAGGCTTGGTGACCATGGGGAAGGCGGTGGACTCCTCGGCGATGACCAGAGCGCCGGGGTTAAATTCGAAGGCAGCGGCGCTCATGTCCTGCAAGAACTTCACCGCGTCCAGATTGGTATTGCCGCCGTACTGGTTGGGTCGCCACTGACCATCCCGGCGTCCGTAGTCCAGATAGAGCATCGAAGCCACGGCGTCCACTCGAATGCCGTCCACATGGTACATGTCCAACCAGTAGACCACATTGGAGATGAGGAAGGACCGCACCTCGTAACGGCCATAATCGAAAATGTGTGTGCCCCAGTCCGGGTGCTCCTTGCGCAGAGGGTCAGAGGGCTCATAACAGCAACCGCCGTCGAACTCATACAGACCCGTCTCATCCTTGGGGAAGTGCGCGCCCACCCAGTCCAAAATCACGCCAATACCTGCGCTGTGGCAGATGTCTACAAACTTCATAAAATCCTTGGGTGTGCCGTACCGGGAGGTGGGGGCATAATACCCAGTGACCTGATAGCCCCAGGAGGGCTCAAAGGGATACTCGCTGATGGGAAGCAGCTCAATGTGGGTATAGCCCATATCCTTGACATACTTGACCAAATCTTTGGCGTATTCCGCGTAGGTCATGTAGTTGCCGTCGGCATGCTTACGCCAGGACCCCAGGTGCAGCTCATAGATGTTCAGAGGACGGGTGAGGGGCTGCTCCTTGGCCCGGGCAGCACAATACTCCTGATCGGTCCACTCAAAGCCGTCCAGATCATAGATCTTGCTGGCAGTCTCGGGCCGGGTGCAGGTATGTACGCCGTAGGGATCGCTCTTGAAGACAAAGGAGCCATCCGGGCGTTCGATATAGAATTTGTACTCGTCAAAGTGCTTGGCCTCGGGCAAAAACTGCTCCCAAATTCCATCGGTGAGCTTGTCCATGGCTGGCACATCTGTGTCCCAGTCATTAAATCGTCCCAAAACCCGGACAGAACGGGCATGAGGGGCCCAGACACGGAACACATAGCCCTCCTTTCCGTCCCGGACCTCCTTGTGACAGCCCATAAATCGATAGGCGTCGTGGCTGGTTCCGGCGCTGAAACGGGCGATGGCATCGTTGAGATATTCGGTGTGATTCAAGGTATATGCCTCCCAATTCCTCGAACAACTCATGAGGTAATGATGCTGTGGTTTATTTTGTGGCTTTCATTATACTGCGATAGAACAATAAAGTCAAGATGCACAAAAAAGCAAATGAAAGCGCATATACTTTTAGTATACTATGTGTTGTTTTCGTAAAAAATGATTACGAGCCCTTAAATTTCCATTAAATGCTGTCAATATCTTACTATAACCTGTAGAAGCGAAAAAGAACGTTGACTTTTGGAGGAAAATCATGTATTCTATATCAGCTATCATTGATGGAGACGTATCGAAGTGGTCATAACGAGAACGACTCGAAATCGTTTGACGGGTAAAACCGTGCGTGGGTTCGAATCCCACCGTCTCCGCCAAAAAGTCCAGCAGCCTTTGGGTTGCTGGACTTTTTCTGTTTCGTCCAGTCGATTTGGTGGCCGTGTACCCCACTTGAACCGGGGCAGGGGGTGGGGTATACTGGGGAACAGAAACCATGTGTATCAGGAGGGCAAAACCATGCAGACCGCTGCACAACTTCAACAGCTGCTCACCCGGATAGACCACAGAAGTTACCCGGCCTATAAGGATACCCGAGGCGCTTATCAGTTTCCGGGCTATGTGCTGTCCATTGACCACGTCCAGGGAGACCCCTTTGCCGCTCCCTCCAAACTGAGTATCCATGTCAAAGGAGAGAAGGCTGGGTTCCCTCGTGAGCTGTACCAAATGCCCTGTCAGCGCATTGCCTTACAAGATACCATCACCCGTCTGTTTGCCCGAAAAGCTGGGCAAGTGTCCGGACTGGCCAGAGGCTCCGGGCACAGCGGGCTCCTTTCCACCAGCCGCTGTGGACAGGAGGTATTGGAGCGCACGGCATGCAGTATGGACCCGGTCTCCGGAGACATTGTCTTACGCTTTGAGGCAGGATTTCCCGCCAATGGCC
>CABPXX010000010.1 GCA_902461475.1 uncultured Eubacteriales bacterium
CTGGTCCAGATGCTCGCTTTAGTGCAGAAGACCGCCGGCGAGCTGGTCCACTCCGCAAACCGACGCACAGACATGGAGCTGTGCCTGGTGATGCTGTGCGACCCCTCTCTGGACGGAAGTGTGAATGCACTGACCGCTAGAGTAGCAAAGTTGGAGCAACAATTGGCTTCCGGCGTTGTGGCTCAACGAACGACAAGTGAAAAACCTTTACAGAGAAGATCGACGCCGACTCCGGTTCAAAAGAGCACACAGCCTGAGCCGGGGCGATCCGCTCCGGTGGCGTCTGACCCTCCACCCTGGGAGGTGGCAGAGAAACCGGTGCCCCAACAACCTGCAAGTAAAAAGCCTTTACAGGAAAAGCCGGCGGAAGAGACTCCGGCACCCCCTGTGGTTGAGCCTCAGCCAGCCCCGCCCGAGTCTGTGACACACGTGGGAGGACAGACGGGATGGCCCGGCTGGAATGTAGTGTGCGGCCAGCTCAAAGGTGTGCTGTCTACCGGAGACTATACCTTCTTCTCCATGCCCGCCATGCTCACCGGACGGTGGGACGGGGATGTGGTGACGATCTGGGCCGCCAACCAGTTTGTGGCGGACCTGGTGGAGAAGCCGGATATCTCTGGAGCGGTCTCCCAGGTGGTTGGGCGATATATGGGACAGCGGGTTCCGGTGAAAGTTCAGGTGGGAGCGCCTCCGGCAGAGACGGTGCAGACGCCGCCTACTTCACAGCCCCCAGAAGAAGGGGATGCTCTGGACGCCTTTCTGGCAGCGGGGCACAGCAATGTAACCGTAGAATAATTTGTTAGGATATGACATAGGAGGTAATTCGGATGGCAAAAGGATTTAATACCCGCGGTATGGGCGGTATGGGCGGCATGGGTGGAAACATGAACAACATGATTCGCCAGGCCCAGAAGATGCAGCAGGACATGATGAAGGCTCAGGAGGAGCTGGAGAGCAAGTCCTACGAGGCCAGCGCTGGCGGCGTGGTGACCGCTGTGGTGTCCGGTAAGAAGGAGATCACCTCTGTGACCATCGACCCCGAGGCCGTGGACCCCGATGATGTGGAGATGCTCCAGGACCTCATTGTGGCGGCGGTGAACGAGGCCCTGCGCAAGGCTGCCGACGATGCCGCCAGCCAGATGTCCCGCCTCACCGGAGGCCTGGGACTGCCGTTTTAATACACACGACCCTCAAGGGCTGCTTTCTCACAAGAGAGCAGCCCTGAACCCATTGATAAGGAGGAACCAAATATGGTGAAGTTTTCTGAGATGAAATACCAGCGCCCTGACCTGGATGCGCTGAAACAGGAGATGGGCCAGCTGGTGGAGCAGCTCAAGGCCGCTGACAGCTACCAGGCTGCCCGGGAGGTGTTTTTGCGCAAAGAGGAGCTGGGGCGTCATATCCAGACCATGAGCACCCTGGCCAACATTCGCCACTCCATTGACACTCGAGACGAGTTCTACGACGGGGAAGTGAAGTTCTGGAACGCGGCGGGACCTGAGCTGGAGGAGTACAGCCAGGCCTGGAACCTGGCCATGCTCAACTCTCCCTTCCGTGGTGACTTCTCTCAGGAGTACGGCGACCTGATGTTTATCAATGCCGAGATCGCCCTGAAGACCTTCTCTCCTGAGATCATTGACCTGATGCAGAAGGAGAATGACCTCACCCAGGAGTATGAGAAGCTGCTGGCCTCCGCCCAGATTCCCTTTGAGGGCGGCGTGTACACCCTGTCCCAGATGACCCCCTTTAAGAGCGATGCCGACGACCAGCGCCGCCTCAACGCCTGGAAGGCGGAAGGGCAGTGGTACAAGGACAACCAGGAGGCCTTGGACAGCCTGTACGACCAACTGGTGCACCTGAGAGATGAGATGGGCAAGAAGCTGGGCTATGAGGGCTACACCACGCTGGGCTACTACCGCATGGGCCGCAATTGCTACACCAAGGAGGACGTGGAGAAGTTCCGTCAGGCTGTGGTGAAGTATCTGGTGCCGGTGGCGGACAGCATCTACCGCCAGCAGGCCAAGCGACTGGGCAAGGAGTACCCCATGAGCTTTGCAGACAATGCTCTGGAGTTCCGTTCCGGTAATCCCCGCCCCTGCGGCACCGCCCAGGACATTTTGGACCACGGTCGTAAGTTCTATGACGCGCTGTCTCCCGAGACCAGCGAATTTTTCCGCACCATGCTGGATGGGGAGCTCATGGACGTGCTCTCCACCGAGGGCAAGGCCGGCGGCGGCTACTGCACCGACATTCTGGACTACAAGGTGCCCTTCATCTTTGCAAACTTCAACGGCACCCAGGGCGACGTGGAGGTGGTGACCCACGAGGCCGGCCACGCCTTTGACGCCTGGCTCAACCGGGACCGCATTCCTTCCGAGTATATCTGGCCCAGCATGGAGGCCTGTGAGGTGCACTCCATGTCCATGGAGTTCTTTGCCTGGCCCTGGGCTCAGGGCTTCTTCGGAGAGGATACCCGGAAGTTCCATTACAGCCACCTGTCAAGTGCTCTCACTTTCATCCCCTACGGCACCATGGTGGATCACTTCCAGCATGAGGTGTACGCCCACCCGGAGATGACCCCTGCCCAGCGCCACCAGGTGTGGAAAGAGCTGCTGAGGACCTATATGCCCTGGATGAAGCTGGACGGGGAAATTCCCTTCTACAGCGAGGGCGAGGGTTGGCAGCGTCAGCACCACATCTATTCCAGCCCCTTCTATTATATTGATTACTGCCTGGCTCAGACGGTGGCCCTCCAGTTCTGGGATAAGATTCAGGAGGACCTGGGGGAGGCTTGGGAGCACTACATGGCCTACACCCGCCAGGGCGGCAGCCAGGTGTTCACCACTCTGCTGGAGCGAGCTGGCCTGGACAGCCCCTTTGAGGAGAGTTGCCTGCAGCGGGTGTGCGCCTCCGCCAAGAACTGGCTGGAGCACTTCGATATGAGCGGAATCGAATAAGCCATGTCAGACAAGAAGAACAAGCATAAGCATAAACGGTGGAACCGGGCGGCCAAGGCGTCTCAATTCACCAGGGGAGCAGGAGGGGAGATGATCTATGTCGGTCGTCACTACTCCTTCCAGGGGGATGAGAGAAGCTATCGACAGGGTATGCGCCAGCGTATGGCGTTGGCGGCCGTTATGGCAGTCGCTCATTTGGCAGGCGGTATGATGCCCGTTCCTGCGCTGTACAACACCTGGTACGTGATTGCTCCCTATATGCTTACGTTTTTTGCGGTGGTTTCCCTGGTGTGGGCGGTGTGCCGCATGGTGTACTGGGGAAATCCCCTGCGGGAATACGTCTACGATGCCACCGTCAAGCAGATCCCCATCCGTGCAACCCTGGCTATGATTTTGTCAATGTGCACACTCTGTGGACAGATTGCATATGTGGTGACACATTCCCTGCAAGGGGTTGAGTATCTGTACACTTTGGCATTTTCGGGCCTGGAAATTGTGGTTTTTGTCTGTGCTTTCCTGTGGAAGGGCAGAGAAAATCAGGCATTGTGGTCTGTTTAACGTGATAAAGCACAAAAATTTGTGAGATATCACAGGATGTTCTCGTTGACAATTGGAGCAAAACATAATAGAATAGACTTTGCAAAATCTGCTGAAAAAACATTTGACCGCTCGGTGTGGACACTGAGGCGGCGAAAAATGAAAGATTGAGTAGGCGAAGTTGCAAAAACCGATTCCCTGGTAGAGAGAAGGGGAGTCGGAATCAATCCTTGTGAGCTCAGAGGATGGATGTTCTCTTTGTTCAATATAATTTAAGGAGGAATCTCTACATGAAAAGCACGAAACGAGTGCTTGCGTTGGGCATGGCTTCGGTCATGACGCTTGGTTTGCTCTCTGCTTGCGGCAACAAGCCTTCCAACGGCAACAACGACCAGGCCAGTACCCTGGTGGTTGGCGACGGCAACTACGACGGCAAGTTCTCTCCCTTCTTCTACACCTCTGCTTATGACGGAAACATCGTGAGCATGGTCAGCCAGGGCTTGATTAGCTCTGACCGTGAGGGCGCTATGATCCTCAACGGCATTGAGGGCGAGACCAAGGAGTACAACGGCACCGACTACACCTACACCGGTATTTCCGATGTGGTGGTCACAGAGAACGAGGACGGCACCGTGTACTATGACATCACCCTGAAGGATGGCGTCAAGTTCTCCGACGGCACCGAGATGGACATCGACGACGTGATCTTCTCCATGTACGTCCTGTGTGACCCCACCTATGATGGTAGCGCCACTCTGTATGGTCAGCCCATCATGGGTATGAACGAGTACCGTTCCGGCATGGATACCAAGTTCAACCTGATCCTGGCTGCTCCTCGCGACAACACCGACTTCTCCCTGTGGACCGAGGAGGAGCAGACTGCTCTGTGGGCTGCTGTGGACAAGGCTGGCCCTGAGTACGCCAAGGACATCTGCGAGTATCTGATTGCTGGCGGCACTAACAAGCCCGAGGACAGCGTGGCTGCCTGCGCTGCCAACTGGAACTACCCCGGCCTGGCTGAGGATGCCACTTATGAGGACTTCTATCAGGCTATGCTGGCTGCCTACAACGGCAACCCCGCTGAGATGGCCCGAAACGAGTCTCCCAGCAGCCTGTCTGATTTCACCAACCTCATTGAGGACTATGATGCCTACAACGTGGGTGTTCAGACCGGTGAGTCTGCTCCTAACATCTCCGGCATCCAGAGAACCAGTGACAACTCCGTGCGCGTGGTGACCACCGAGGTCTCCGCCACCTGCATCTATCAGCTGTCTCTGGTGGTTGCTCCTATGCACTATTATGGCAACGAGGAGCTGTACGACTACGAGAACAACCAGTTCGGCTTCCCCAAGGGCGATCTGACCATCGTGCGTGAGAAGAACAGCAAGCCCATGGGCGCTGGTCCCTACGAGTTCGTCAGCTATGAGAACGGCACCGTGGCTCTGAAGGCCAACGAGAACTACTGGAAGGGCGAGCCCAAGATCCAGAACATCAACTTCAAGGAGACCAACGAGGCCGATAAGGTCAACGGCGTGAAGTCCGGCACTCTGGACATCACCGATCCTTCCTTCTCCACTGACGCCATCAAGGAGATTGCTGAGGCCAACGGCGGCAGCGAGGACTTCAACGGTTCCGTCATCACCGTCAACACCGTGGACAACCTGGGCTACGGCTATGTGGGCATCAACGCCGATAACGTGAAGGTGGGCGACGACGGTTCCTCCGATGCCTCCAAGAACCTGCGTAAGGGTCTGGCCACCGTGCTGGCCGTGTACCGCGATGTGTGCATCGACTCCTACTACGGCAAGTGGGCCAACGTCATCAACTACCCCATCTCTGACACCTCTTGGGCCGCTCCCCGTGTCACTGATGACGGCTACCAGGTGGCCTTCTCCACCGATGTCAACGGCAACCCCATCTACACCGATGGTATGAGCGACGAGGAGAAGTACGCTGCTGCCAAGCAGGCCGCTCTGGGCTTCTTTGAGGCTGCTGGCTACACTGTTTCCGATGGCAAGATCGTTGCTGCTCCCGCAGGCGCCAAGATGGACTATGAGCTGATCATCGGCGGCAACGGTCAGGGCGACCACCCCTCCTTCATGATGTGTACTCTGGCCAAGGATGCCCTGGCTGAGATCGGCATGAACCTGATCGTCACCGATATTGCCAACGCTTCCGACCTGTTCTCTCAGATGCAGGCTGGTACCGCTGAGCTGTTTGCCGCCGCTTGGCAGGCCACTGTGGACCCCGACATGTACCAGATCTACCACAGCCAGGGCACTTCCAACTACAACTATGACATCAAGGATGCCAAGCTGGATGAGATCATCATGAAGGCTCGTTCCACCACCGATCAGAGCATCCGTATCCCCATGTATAAGGAAGCCCTGGACATCGTCATGGACTGGGCCGTTGAGGTTCCCATCTATCAGCGTGCCAACTGCTTCATCTTCTCCACTGAGCGTATCAAGATCGACACCCTGACTCCTGATATGACCACTTACTGGAACTGGATGAACGATGTTGAGCTGCTGGAGCTGAACTAATTCTGCACAGAAACAAGGGAACAAGTTCCTGAGTTTACCATCACGGCAACCCTGCGCATCCCTGCACATGAGGCGGCTGTTCCGACCAAAGTCGGTCAGAGCCGGAGGGGCTGCCTGATGTGCGGACGGGGCGAACACATCATGCGAGGCCACGAACCCCTGTGCCTCGCCAACAAATACGGAGGGGATTCTATGCGAAATTTTATCATCAAGCGCGTACTATTATCAGTAGTCATTCTATTTTTCGTAGCATTTATCATTTATACACTGCTGCGCTGTCTGCCCAGCTCCTACGTGGAGACTATGGCTCGTCAGCTGGCTATGGCCCCCGGCGCCAAGCCCTTTGAGGAGTGGGTGGCACAGCTCAATGCCCAATATGGTTTGGATTTGCCGCTGATCCCTGGTTTCTTCCACCAGCTGGGCAACATCCTGACCGGTAACTTCGGCGACAGCTGGAAGTACACCGTGCCTGTCATGGAGAAATTCACCAGCGTTATTTGGATTTCCTTTGTCATGGGCGGTATTGCTTTTATTCTGGAACTGATCATCGCCATTCCTCTGGGTGTTATCGCCGCCACCAAGCAGTACTCCAAGGCCGACTACGCCATCAGCGTGTTCGCTCTGGCTGGTATCTCTCTGCCCACCTTCTTCTTTGCCACTCTGCTGAAGCTGGTGTTCTGCGTGAAGCTGGGCTGGTTTGATCTGGGCGGCCTGACGGGACGTGACTTCCTGCAGTTGGATGCCTTTGGTCAGTTCTTGGATATTGCCCATCACTTGGTGCTTCCCATTGTTACCTTGGTAGTGGTGTCTGTGGGTTCGCTCATGCGTTATACCCGTACCAACATGCTGGAAGTGCTCAACTCCGACTATATCCGCACGGCCCGTGCTAAGGGCCTGAGTGAGAAGAAGGTCATTTATCATCACGCTTTCCGCAATACCCTGATTCCTCTGGTCACCATCGTGGGTGGCTCTCTGCCCGGCCTGTTTGCCGGTGCTCTGATCACTGAGACTCTGTACTCCATCCAGGGCATTGGTTACACCTCTTATACGGCCATGACTGCCGGTGACATTCCCTTCTCTATGTTCTACCTGCTGTTTATGGCTGTGCTGACTCTGGCCGGCAACCTGATTTCCGACATTCTGTACGCTGTGGTTGACCCCCGCGTACGCATTGCTTAAGAAAGGAGGCGCTTTCATGTCTGACGAGAAGAAAATGAACCATCAGCAGGAGGGCGGCTCCCAGGAGCACCTCTCTCTGAACGATGACCGCCGTGTCAAGGTTTTGTCCCCCGGCGCTCTGGTGGCCAAGCGTTTTTTCCGCAACCGTTTGGCTGTGGTGGGCCTGGTGATCCTGGCCGTTATGTTTGTCTTTTCCTTTATTGGTGGTGTGATCAGCCCCTATGATCAGGACCAGGTGTTCTACCGCCGTGAGTTCCAGTCCAAGGAGTATGCTGGCGTCACAGAGAACAGCAGCTTCCGCTATACCACAGCCGAGGGCCAGAGCTTTACCGGCATGGTCCAGGCTCAGTTCATGCTGGCAGCCACCAAGGGCCAGACCTCTTTCACCTATGACGGCGTGACGTATTCTCTTGCCGAGGAGGGCGAGGACTTCTATGTGATCTCTCAGGGAACCACCCCTGTGGCTCTGGCATACAAGGATATTGTCAATGCTGAGGATCCCTCCTTGACCGTGGGCTTTGACTTCCAGCGCGCCGCCCTGAAGGCGTACACCAACGGGGAGCAGAGCTTTACCGTGGATGGCACCGAGTACACCGTGGATGAGCACGGCGGCATCAACGAAGCTGGTCAGCCTGTGGCCTATATCAGCCGCTTTGTGGTGCAGTCCAAGGTCAGCGGTGTCACCTTCACCCGTGATTTCAAGGAGCAGCTGGCTGAGACCATCGAAAACGGCAGCGACGAGTTTACCTACACCAACGATGAGGGCACCTTCGACTACACTCTGGAGTACGATGCAGATACCAAGAGCTACTCCGTCAGACAGGAGAAGGAGACCCAGGTGTTTGACACCTACTCCGAGCCCAGCAAGGCTCACTGGCTGGGTACCGACCGCAATGGCATGGACATGCTCACCCGTCTGATGTACGGTGGCCGTGTGTCTCTGGTCATCGGCTTCATCGTCGTGATCATCTCCGCCTTCCTGGGTATCATCTTGGGCGGTGTGGCTGGATATTTCGGCGGCTGGGTGGACAACCTGATCATGCGTATCGTGGACGTGTTCTACTGCATCCCCTCCATGCCTCTGATCATTATTATGGGCTCGGCCATGGACGGCATGCGCGTGGACCCCACCATGCGAATGTTGTACCTGATGCTGGTTCTGGGCTTCCTGGGCTGGCCCAGCATTGCCCGTATGGTGCGTGGCCAGATTCTCTCTCTGCGTGAGCAGGAGTTTATGACCGCTACCGAGGCCTGTGGCATCAGCATTCCCCGGCGTATTTTCCGCCACCTGATCCCCAACGTCATTCCTCAGCTCATCGTCATCTGTACCATGAGCTTGGGTTCCACCATCATCACGGAGGCCACCCTGTCCTTCCTGGGCCTGGGCGTCAAGTTCCCCTTCGCTTCCTGGGGTAACATCATCAACGACGTGTCCAACTCCTTCGTGCTGACCAACTACTGGTTCGTTTGGATTCCCGCTGGTATCTGCCTGCTGCTCACCGTGTTGGGCTTCAACTTCGTGGGCGACGGTCTGCGGGACGCCTTCGACCCCAAGATGAAGCGGTAAGAGAGGAGGAGAGACAATGGCTAAGAAAAAAGCAGAAGGCTATCTCTCCGGCCGGGAGGCCCGGCGCATTGCCAAGGAAAACCGCCGGATCACCAACGCCTTTGAGAAACAGCGCAAGCGTAAAAACGTGCCTGAGAGTGAGTACCTCACCCAGATGGCCGATCCCAATAACGCCGTGGAGTTTGATAATCTCCACACCTACTTCTACACCGACGCCGGTGTGGTCAAGAGCGTGGATGGCGTGTCCTTCGAAGTGCCCATCGGCAAGACCGTGGGCGTGGTGGGCGAGTCCGGCTGTGGTAAGTCCGTCACCAGCCTGTCCCTGATGCAACTGCTCCAGCGGCCCCAGGGCCAGGTGGTGGAGGGCGCGATTCGCCTGAACATGGGCGACAAGGCCTATGACGTGACCAAGATGCCCAACGAGCAGATGCAGAAGATCCGTGGCAACTACGTGTCCATGATCTTCCAGGAGCCTATGACCAGTTTGAACCCCGTGTTCCGCATTGGTGAGCAGGTGGACGAGGTCATTGCCCTGCACCACGGTGAGGGCAAGACCAAGGAGGACATCAAGAACCGCACCATCGAGCTGCTGGAGATGGTGGGTATCGCCAACAGTCAGGGCGTGTATCAGATGTTCCCCCACGAGCTGTCCGGTGGTATGCGCCAACGTGTGTGTATCGCCATGGCTCTGGCCTGCAGTCCCAAGGTGATCATCGCAGACGAGCCCACCACTGCTCTGGACGTGACCATCCAGGCACAGGTGCTGGACCTGCTGCGCAACCTGAAGGATAAGATCAACTCCTCCATCATGTTCATCACCCACGACCTGGGTGTTATCGCTGAGATGGCCGACTACGTGGTGGTCATGTACGCCGGTCGCGTGGTGGAGAAGGGCACTGTACAGGAGATCTTCGCCAACCCCGCCCACCCCTACACCATCGGCCTGATGGCTTCCAAGCCTGTGGTGGGCAAGCAGGTGGATAAGCTTTATTCCATCCCCGGCAAGGTGCCCAACCCCATTGATATGCCCAACTACTGCTACTTCAAGGACCGCTGCGAGATGTGTGTGGCCGGCTGCGAGGGTGAGTACCCCTGCCAGGTGCAGCTCAGCCCCACCCACTTTGTGTCCTGCTACCGCTACTATGACAACAAGAACCAGGGAGGTGAGGGCTGATGTCTGACAAGAAAAGCGTAATTGCCAAGGGCGACTTCACCCCCGTGGAGTACGATCCCCAGTACATTCTCCAGGTCAACCACCTGAAGAAGTACTTCCCCATCAAGGGCGGCATGGTCAGCAAGACCGTGGGCCACGTCAAGGCCGTGGACGGCGTCACCTTCAACCTCAAGCGTGGTACTACCATGGGCCTGGTGGGCGAGTCCGGCTGTGGTAAGACCACCACCGGCCGTACCATCCTCCGTCTGGCGGGGGAGAAGACCGATGGTCAGGTGCTCTTCAACGGCAAAGAGATCTACGACATGAGCCCCAAGGAGCTGCGGGCTCTGCGTACCAAGATGCAGATCATCTTCCAGGACCCCTTCTCCAGCCTGTCCCCCCGTCTGCCCGTGGGTGAGATCATCGGCGAGGCTGTGCGGGAGCATAAGCTGGTGAGCAAGGCCGAGTACAATGACTACATCGACAAGGTCATGGACAACTGCGGTCTGCAGCCCTTCCACAAGGCCCGCTATCCCCACGAGTTCTCCGGCGGTCAGCGTCAGCGTATCTGCATTGCTCGTGCTCTGGCTCTGAACCCTGAGTTCGTGGTGTGTGACGAGCCTGTGTCCGCTCTGGACGTGTCCATTCAGGCCCAGATCATCAACCTGCTCAAGGACCTGCAGGACCAGTACAACCTGACCTATCTGTTCATCTCCCACGACCTGTCTGTGGTGGAGCACATCTCCGACTCCGTGGGCGTGATGTACCTGGGCAACCTGGTGGAGTATGGCGACACGGAGGACATCTTCCGCAATCCGCTGCACCCCTACACCAAGGCTCTGTTCTCCGCCATCCCCGTGCCCGATCCCAACGCCAAGATGAACCGTATTGTGCTGGAGGGCTCCATTCCCTCTCCCGCCAATCCCCCCAGCGGTTGTAAGTTCCACACCCGCTGCCCCTATGCCACCGAGCGATGCAAGGTGGAGGCTCCCTGCCAGCGTGAGGTGGAGCCCGGCCACTACGTGGTCTGCCACCTCTTCGACAAGTAAGATATGGCACGTAAGCCAAAGAAATACGAGGACGATGACGGCCGCGTGATTGCGGATATGAGCGGCCTGTCCCGTCCGTCCCTGTTCCGGCCAGGTCGGCCGGACAGCAGGGAATCTCGGCCCCCGGAGCCCATGGAACAGGAGCGTGAGGAGCGCCCCTGGGAGGACACCGGAATGAGCCGTGAGGACCGCAGAGCCTACATCTGGGCGGCCATGAAAGCGGCCTTGTCCATGGCTGCGATTTACATCGTTGCCTTTGGCCTGCTGATTGCCCTGATGATATGGCTTTGGAATTAATGAAAATAGAGAGCTCCCCGGTGTTGCCGGAGAGCTCTCTGCTTTTTTTGGAAAATCTGGTTGACCTCAGGGTCAGGAATGGGTATGATGGAGAAAAGGAGGCACAAGGCCATGAATGACATTGAAACTTTGAGTCACTGGGTAGAGGAGAGCGAGAACATCGTCTTTTTCGGAGGCGCTGGGGTGTCCACCGAGAGCGGTATTCCAGACTTCCGATCCCAGGATGGATTATATCATCAGCACTACGATCTGCCGCCGGAGACCATTCTCAGCCACGACTATTTTATGTCCCACACCCAGGAATTCTATCGGTTCTATCGGGACAAAATGCTGTGTCTGGACGTGCAGCCCAACGCCGCCCATCTGGCACTGGCCAAGCTGGAACAGCTGGGCAAGTTGAAGGCGGTGGTGACCCAGAACATCGACGGACTGCACCAGAAGGCAGGCAGCCAGCGGGTCTATGAGCTCCACGGCTCGGTCTACCGCAACTACTGCATGTCCTGTGGGGCCTCGTACCCGGTGGAGGAGATTGCAGCAGGGGAGGGTATTCCCCGCTGTCCTCACTGTGGCGGTATCATCAAGCCGGATGTGGTACTCTACCAGGAGGGGCTGGACCAGCGCACCATCCGAGGCGCTGTGGAGGCCATTGCAAATGCCGATTTGCTCATTGTAGGCGGTACCTCTCTGGTGGTGTATCCGGCCGCGGGACTGCTGGAGTATTTCCGGGGCCGTCACCTGGTCCTCATCAACCGGGATGCCACCAGCTATGACCAGCGGGCCGATTTGGTGATTCGCCAATCCATCGGGGGCGTGCTGGAGGCGGCCTGTGCCCATCTGGAGACTTGAAAGAATAGTAAAAATCAGGTATAATATCCTTCATCTTGACTGCTGGAAAAGGAGACAGGCCAATGAAGCGGACAGTTGCCGTGATGACGGACAGCAATAGCGGAATCAGCGTAGAAGAGGGGAAAAAGATGGGGGTGTACGTCATTCCCATGCCCATTAACATTGACGGAACGGTCTACTATGAGGGATTGGACCTGAGCCAGGACTACTTCTATCAGCGCATGGCAGCGGGGGCGGAGATGTTTACCTCCCAGCCCTCCCCGGCGGACACTCTGGAGCTGTGGAATCGGATTCTCCGGGGCTATGACCAGCTGGTGTATATCCCCATGTCTGCAGGCCTGAGCAGCACCTATGCCACCGCTCGGATGATGGCCGACGACTATCAGGGGCGGGGGGC
>CABPXX010000011.1 GCA_902461475.1 uncultured Eubacteriales bacterium
CATCCTCGTCTTTTTACAAATGGACCTCAAAATAAAATAAACCACGGTATAGGTACCAGAAATCCACAATGAAACACCTAGCGCAAAGAGAAGCTCCATTAAGATTCCTTCCCAGCCATTGAACAAAAGATCCATGACACTCAGGGAAAGGAAGGTGGATACTAAAATAATCAGAGCGGACCAGAAGATCTCCTTTACCGTGAACTGGTACATCTGATAGAACAGCGCAAATGCCGGCCCGGCCAGGAACACCTCAAACATACACCCCAAATAGGCCATCACCAGCCATATCCAAATCCAATCGCAATCCTCCCCCACAAAATTCCCGTATATGAGAACATAGCCCACCAACAGGAACAGGAAAATAAAACCGTTATAAATTAAATATGCCCGCATGTTCTTCAGCATCTCAACCACAGCCAAGCTCTCCTTTCATCTGCTTTCTAAACCCACCATGTCCTCTGGTAGATGAATCTGGCAATGAAATAGACCACACAATAGGTACCGGCAAAGCACACTGGAAACAGCAATGAAGAACAAAGAGACTCCAACAATTCTTGCCCGTTACTCTCTAGAATTGTCGGAATACCCACGGAAAGAAACGTCGTAACCAAGATGACCAGGGCGGACAAGAAGACCTCTTTTGTGGTGAATTCATGTTTTTGATAAACCAGGGCAAATACCGCCCCCGCCAGATACAGCTCGAACGCCAAGACGTAAACGATCGGCACCAGCCACAGCCAAATCCAATCGCAATCCTGCCCCACAAAACGCCCAGGCTCTAGACAATAACCCAGCAACAACATCAGAAAAAAGAAACCGTTATAAATCAGATACCCCCGCATCTTCTTCAGCGGCTCCCGCATGGTCTCCCACTCCTTTCATGCGTTCACACCATACAGCATCAAATAATTGTCCCATCCCAACAGGCAAATGACCAGGAACCCCACAAGCAAAAAGACAGCTAGGGGAATGAAACGATGGTTTCTCCCCAACTTCGAGCACTCTTTGGTCAGGAATCCAAAGGTGGGAATGGTACAGCACGCCCAGAACACCATCCCAATCAGCGCCAGGAGCACATAGATATCCGCCTCACTGCGTAGATCGTAGTCGTACCCTTTCCCGTTCCCGGTCAGGAACATATACGAGAACCCTATCCATATAGGGGTGATGGCAGCCATGAGGCAGTGCCATAAAAAAGCGACAGTATCTAGGATCACTCTGCCTTTCCGCATATACCGTTCCCCCTTTCCATTTCTCTCTCATTGTACCAGACCCCATGGAAAATACAACACCATCTGTCACCCTTCTCCCCGCTCCGGCATAGTCTGAAAACGGCGATGGCCAGAAAGGAGAGATTCCAATGCTTCCTACCGTAAATCCTGAGGTGCTGGGTGAGACCCAGACCTGCCCCGCCGTGGGCTATCAGTCCGCTTCCATCTGCGTGCCCGTCACCGTCACCCCCTTCGCCCAGACGGGTATCACTGCCACCAAGTGCTGCGGCACCCCCGTGGTCACCCCCGGTCTGTCTGTGTGCAACGGCATGAAGAACGGCTCTTGTGTGTTCACCATCACCCAGGACATCTGCGTGGCGGTGCCTGTGGAGTTCGGCGCCGTGGCCACCGTGGGCGACACCTACGTCAGCTGCAACGAGGTGTCCGACAACGACATCTGCACCGGCTGCGACCAGATGCCCCCAGTCACCCCTGAGATTCCTCAGGTTTAACCTTTCCCTCACAATGTTTTGGGAGTGGACCATTCGTCCACTCCCCTTTTGGTTATTCCTTGGATTGTTCCAGTTCCTCCACCATCTGCGCCACCTCGTCCGGGGTGTGCAGGGCGTTGAGCATGGCCAGCAAGGCCTTGCTGTTCATGTGCTGGGGCAGCCCCAGGCGGTGGAGCAGCTTCTCCCGGCGTGCCGCCGAGTCCGGCCGCCCGGTGAGCCCCAGGGCAAACAGGTCCGCCGGGGTCAGGTCGCCCCGCGCTGGGGCGGGCCCATCCCCGTCCACCACTGTGGCCCCCGCCCGCAAAAGGGCCTGGCGCAGTACCTCCGGGTTCATGCCCTCCACCCCCAGCTTGCCCTCTTTTCCGGCCTTGCGCTTGCGCCGCTCCTTGCCGTACACGTCTGGAATGTAGGCATGTTTCACCTGGTTTTTTGGAATGGCCCCTTTTAAGTAGTTGCGGATGACAAATCCCGCCCCGTCGGAGTCGGTGAGGACGATAATGCCCTGGCGCTGGGCCAGGCGGCGGATGAGCTCCAGCTTCTCCCCGTCCTTGAACACCCCAAACCCGGAGGTCTCCAGAATAAGCCCGTCCACCACCTGGGACAGGCTGTTTTTATCGTAACGGCCCTCCACAATGATGGCCTCTTTGATTTTCAGCATTCAATCACCTTCCGTCCTGCGGACAATTCCATGAGCAGCTGGGTGAGAATCTCCCCCTCCGCCCCGTAGTTGATTTTCATCTGGAGGTCTGCCTCCGCACAGCGGCGCACCGCATGACGGCACCACACCAGGGAGAACTTCCGGGCCGCATCCATGAGCTTGTCCCCCTGGAAGGAGTGCTTCATCCCCCACAGCTGCATAAAGTCGCTGCGGCTCTTCCCCGCGTCCAGATAGAGCCGGGCGGTGTAGAGTTGGCGAAAATACTTGCCCATCACCGACAAGATCATGATGGGGGCCTCCTGGCTGTGGAGCAGATCGGCCAGCACCGCGGAGGCCTTGTCAAAGTCCCGGCGGGCCAGGGCATCCGTCATCTGGAACACCACCGCATCCACCTGGGGGATGGCCACGGCGTCCATGTCCTCTCTCGTCACCCGCTCCCCCGAGGCGTAGGCACAAATTTTCTCCAGCTCGGTGGACAGGTTGGTCATGCTATCCCCACACAGGAAAATGAGGTACTGGGCGTCCGCACTGTCCACCCGGTGCCCCATGGCCTTGCACTTGCGCACAATCCAGTCGGTGAGGTCCCCGGTGGACTGGCGCTGGAAGTTCACCAGCGCCTCTGACTTTTTTAGATAGGTGCCCAGCTTGCTCCGCCCATCCACCTTGAAGTTCAACAGGTCGTAGACAAACACCAAACAGCAGTAGTCAGGCAGGTCCTCAAACAGCTCCAGCAGCTGCTGCCGCCCCTTCTCCCCCTGGCCCATGAGGTCGAAGTCGGTGACCAGCACCAGGGTGCGCTCACTCATCATGGGCAGGCAGTCCACCGCCTGGGCAATCCAGTCCACCGAGCACTCCTTGCCCTGGGCGGTGTGGAGGTTGAAGTCCTCCATACCCTGGGGCAAAATGGCCTTTTTCAGCTCTCCCAGATAATATTCCCGCAAAAAGGTCTCGTCGCCATAGAAGACATAGAGGTTTTTCAGCCCTCCCTGGCGCAGCGCCTTTTTCAGTTCCCGCATGGCGGTGTTGTCCGTTTGCTGTTTGGGCGGCATACCGCTTCCTCCTCTTATTTACCAAATTCCCACGTTCTCCCCCTGGGCCACCACCGTCACCGTCCCCTCCTGGTCGGTGCGGTGGACCTCCACCCCGGAGCGGTGCAGCCGCTCCAAGGTCTCCGGGTCCGGGTGTCCATAGGAGTTGCCCTCTCCCACCGAGATGATGCCCAGCTCCGGCCGGGCCCAGCCCAAGAGCTCCATGCTGGTGGAGTCTGCCGAGCCGTGGTGGCCCACCATCAACAGCTCAATGTTGGGGATGACAAAGTATTTCACAATCATATGCTCCACATAGCTATCTGCATCTCCGGTAATCAGGACGTCAAAGTCGTCCACCGTGCACAGCACCGACAGCCCTTCCTCGTTGGTGGTGCCGCTACCCAAGGGTGGGATGATGCGCAGCTCCATCTCGCCCAGGGTCAAGTCCACCTCGTCCTCCACCCACTGGCAGGGGATGGAGCGCTCCTCCAGCCAACTCTCCAGCTGCTGGGCCTCCTCCTGGGCTTTGGCGGACACGGGAACGTATACCTCCCCCACCTCCACCCGGTCCAGCAGGCGCTCCACGCCGTTGAAATGGTCCTTGTCCAGGTGGGTGAGCAGAAGCACGTCCACCTCGGTGCGCCCCACCGAGGCCAGATAGTCGGCGGACAGGTCCCCCGCTGAGGTGCTCTCACTCCCTCCGCAGTCCACCACCATAGTGTGGTCCCCGTGCATCAAGACGGTGGAGGCACCCTGGCCCACATCCACCGCCCCCACCACCAAATCAGACCGGGCCACGGTGAAGGCGGACAGCCCCACAGGGAGAGCCAGCAGCACCAGTAACCCCGCTCCGGTCCAAAGCACCTGAAGCAGAGCCACACCGCCCCACAGCAGAAGCCCAAATACCGCATAAGCTCCCACCAGCCAGATCACGTGGTAGATGTTCTTCATATCCAGCACCGCATAGGGGAATGTGCCCAACTTGTGCACCATCCACACGGTATAATGGCCCAATAGTCCCGCGCCCTGTCCCAAAAGTGCCGCCATACCGGGCAGCCACATTCCCAGAAGGCCCAGGACCAGGGCACACATCATCAAAATCGACATAGCCCAGAGGGTCAGGATGTTGGCCACCGGCGCCACCAGGGACACCTGGCCAAAGACCACCCCAACCAGCGGCACCGTCAGCACCATAGCGCCCAGGGAGGCAGACACCGAGGCGCTGACCCACTGCCACGCTCTCCCCGCCACCTTCTTCCATCCCCGCAGGATACGCTCCTCCAGATACTTGGTGAGGCCCCGGTAGATTCTAGGGGTGAGCAATAAAATCCCCGACACGGACAGGAAGGACAGCTGTAACCCCACCTGTGCCACGGAAAAGGGGTTTTGCACCATGAGCACCAGCAGAGACAGGGCCATGGCGGAGGGCGCATCCTGCTCCCGTCCCACCACAGGCACCGCCAGCGCGGCTCCCTGCATCCACACCGCCCGAAAAGCGGAGGGGGTGCCACCCGCCATCACCGCATAAAACACCAGCACCGGGATGAGGGCCACTGCACAGCGGCGGCGGTTGCGGCACAGTACCATCAGCACACCCACCAGGAAGGAGACGTGGAGCCCGGACACCACAGCGGCGTGGGTCACACCCGACCGATTCATGTCCGTGTACAGCCCTTCGTCCAAGAAGCTCTTGTCGCCCAGAGACACCGCAAGGGCCAACGGGGCGGCGACCTGGTCAAAGGCCACCTGGATGCCCTCTTTCATCCGCTGGGCCGCCCAGGCGGGCCAGCAGACAAGGGGCAGAACAGCGGGGCGTTCCACCGTGGGTGCCTGTTCGCAGGTCCCCAGGAGGAACACCCCTTTGGCTGAGTCATAGGTCACTTCCTCCCCATAGGTAAATGAGGTATACTCCACCTGTCCCTCCACCTGGACATGGTCGCCCAATTGTACCGACTTCCAGCTCTCAGGCGCATAGAGAAGCAAGCCCACCCCAGAGTCCAGGCGCAGGGTAAAGGCATAGCTTCCGGTCTCCGTCTCTTGGGGCTGGGCGATCACCGTGCCCGAGATGGTCTGCATCCCCTGGCAGTCCATGGCAGGGATACACACCAGAAAATAGTACACGCAAAACCAGCACAGTCCAGCCCCGCAGCCCAATACCACAGCCGTTGCCCGGCGGCACACCTGCCAGAGCACATAGCGCCGTCGTCTGTTTGTGGTCATCTCCACCCAGTCCTGCTTGCTCTTGGGCTGGGTTCGATGCCAGAGCATGAGAATCGGGAGGGCTGGAACGACCAGCCACAAAACCGGGACGTTCCCCATCATCAGCAGACACATAACCGCAAAGCCCCCTGCAAACCAGGTCAGCTTGCGCATGTCTGCCACCTCCCTTCTCTGTCTTTCCTCATTTTAACGGGTGCGCCCCTGCAAGTCAACCGCTCCCCCGGTTGCCCTGGGTGTGGGAATCTGATATAATGGCTTGCAACTGGACTTTACAGCAAGGATTTGATATAGATGCTCAATCAAAAACAGTGTTCTGAATTTGCCTCTCTGCGCCGGGCGGCCATCGCCCTGGACTACCCCAACCTGAACCCGGAGCAGCTCCAGGCCGTGCTCACCACCCAGGGCCCGCTGCTGCTGCTGGCGGGGGCTGGCTCGGGCAAGACCACGGTGCTCATCCACCGGGTGGCCAACCTCATCCGCTATGGCCGGGGCTCTGACTCCACCGAAGTGCCGGGTTGGGCCACGGAAGAGGATTTGAACTTTTTGCGCCACTATGTGGACCACCCCACCGATGAGGGGCGGGAGTACGCCGCCCGGCTGTGTGAGCTGGACCCCGCGCCCCCCTGGACCATCCTGGCCATCACCTTTACCAACAAGGCCGCCGGAGAGCTGAAAGACCGCTTGGAGCGGGTGCTGGGTCCCCAGGCCCTGGATATCTGGGCCTCCACCTTCCACTCCGCCTGTGTGCGCATCCTGCGCCGGGACATTGAGCGGCTGGGCTTTCCCTCCTCCTTCACCATCTACGACACCGACGACTCCATCCGGGTGGTGAAGGACTGCCTCAAGGAGCTTGGCATGGACGAGAAGCTCTTCCCGCCCCGCTCGGTGCTGGGCACTATCTCCAAGGCCAAGGACCAGATGCAGTTGGCGGAAGATTTCCACAAAGAGGCCTACAAAAGTGGAGATTTCCGCTTAGAGCAGATCTCCCGCCTGTACACCCTCTACCAAAAGCGGCTGTGGGAGGCCGGGGCGCTGGACTTCGACGACATCATCTTCCACACCGTGCGCCTCTTGCAGCAGGAGGAGGACGTGCTGGCCTACTATCAAAACAAGTTCCGCTATGTGCTCATTGACGAGTACCAGGACACCAACCACATGCAGTATCTTCTAGCCTCTCTTCTGGCCGGGGGCCACAAAAACATCTGTGTGGTGGGCGACGACGACCAGTCCATCTACCGCTTCCGGGGCGCCACCATTGAGAACATTCTCTCCTTTGAGAAGCAGTACAAGGGCGCCCAGTGCATCCGCCTGGAGCAGAACTACCGCTCCACCAAGACCATCCTGTCTGCGGCCAACCACGTCATCCGCCGCAACCAGGGCCGCAAGGGCAAGGAGCTGTGGACGGCGGGGGCAGAGGGGGACAAGGTCCACCTGTACACCGCCATGAACGAGAGCGACGAGGCCCAGTATGTGGCCAACACCATTTTGGAGCACTACCGCCAGGGGATGAAGTGGCGGGACCATGCGGTGCTCTACCGCATGAACGCCCAGTCCTATCAGCTGGAATTGGCCTTCAAGCGCACCGGTATCCCCTACCGGGTCATTGGCGGCACCCGCTTCTTTGACCGAGCGGAAGTGAAGGACATGCTGGCCTACCTGTGTGTGGTGGCCAATCCCCAGGACGATTTGCGCCTGGGCCGCATCATCAACGTCCCCGCCCGGGGCATCGGCGCCACCACTGTGGAGCGGGCCCGGGCCATCGCTGCCCAGGAGGGGCTGTCCCTGTGGCAGGTGGTGAGCCAGCCCGAGCAGTACCCCGAGCTGCAAAAGGCCGGGGCCAAGCTGGGCGCCTTCACCGCCATCATTCGGGACCTACAGGCCCTGAGCTCCACCATGGACCTGGCCGCCTTCTACGAACTGGTAATGGAGCGCACCGGGTACGCCGCCATGCTCCAGGTCAAGCAGGATGTGGAAAACCGCACCCGTCTGGAGAACATTCGAGAGCTTTTGACCTCCATCAAGGGGTATATGGAAAACAGCGAGTCCCCCACCCTGGCGGGATTCTTGGATGAGATCGCCCTGTACACAGATTTGGACAACCACGACCCCAACGAGGACGCCGTGGTGATGATGACCATGCACTCGGCCAAGGGTCTGGAGTTCCCCGTGGTGTTTGTGGTGGGCATGGAAGAGGGTATCTTCCCCGGTATGCGCTGCATTGGCGACTGTGCTATGTGGCCCTGACCCGGGCCAAGGAGCAGCTGTACCTCACCTGTGCCAGCATGCGTATGCTCTACGGCCGCACCAGCGCCAACCGCCCCTCCCGTTTCGCCGGGGAGATTCCCCCCGAGCTGTTGGAGCAGAGCGGGCGCAGCTATCAGGAGCACTCCCGGCCCTGGGAGAGCGGCAGCAGCTTTGTCCCCTCCCCCCAGGCCCGACCCAAGCCCATCCCCACCCCCGGCAAGCCCTACCCCACCGCCTCCGCCCCGGCTCTCTCCCTGCAAAAGGGGGACAGCGTCCAGCATAAGGCCTTTGGACGGGGCCTGGTGCTGTCGGTGCAGAAGATGGGGGGCGACGCCCTGGTGGAGATCGCCTTCGACACCGTGGGCACCAAGCGGCTGATGCTGAAATCCGCCAGCCAGCACTTGACCAAAGTATAAGGAGGGTTTTCCCATGTTCCGCATGATTGGTTTTGACCTGGACGGCACCATTGCCGACACTCTGCCCCTGTGCATCCAGGCCTTTGGCTTGGCCCTGTCTCCCTACGCTGGGCACACCCTCAGTGAGGAGGAGATCACCGCCACCTTCGGCTTGGACGAGGTGGGCATCGCCAAGATTCTGGCCGGGGACCAGTGGGAGGCCGGTGTGGCCGACTACTGCCGGGAATATGAGCGGCTCCACCCCCAGGTGGTGCCCGACCTGTTCCCCGGCATCCGGGAGCTTCTGCACACCTTGAAGGACCGGGGGATTCCTCTGGTGCTGGTGACGGGAAAGGGCCCCCCCCCCTGCCGCATCTCGCTGGAGCAGTTCGGCATTGCCGACGTGTTCGACGAGGTGCTGTGCGGCTCGGATGTGGCCCCCAATAAAGTGGACCATCTGCGCTACTTGTTGGACAAATACCAACTGACCCCGGAGGAGTTCTGCTACATCGGGGACACCGCCACCGACGTGGACGCCTGCGACCAGGTGGGGGTGACCTGCCTGTCAGCGGCCTGGCAGGACGGCGTCACCCAGGCCCTGGAGCAGCGCAACCCCGGCAAAGTGTTCGACCGGGTGGAGAAATGCGGGGCATACCTGTTGGAGCACTGCGCCAAACCCCAATGATAGGACAAAACACCGGACGTTTAGACGGGTGCTCGTAAGACAGTAATCCATCAAAAATTACGAATTACGGCATCTGTCTGACAGGGTTGGAAAACAAACGAACATACGGCATTCGGCTTCGGCTGGATGCCGTTGTTCTTTTTTGGGGGGCGAAAAGCCTTGTTTTTATGCCATGTATGACAAGGATAGTGAAACGAGTGAAATAGTTGCCGTTTTCGTGATAAAACCCTATAAAACAGCGAATCACGTCATAATGAATGTTCTTTGCTATGGCGTGTAAGTCTTTACGAATCCGTAAGTAATCCCACAAAACTGTTAATTCGATAGCTGCACGTTTCGATGCAGAGTACGATGAACTCCGCCAAAATCGCCCTATCGCCCTTGGTTCACAGAAAAGTTACACTTTAATGCGGTAAATTTCGGTGAACCTATTGAGAAATGACACATCTTCGTGTTATAATATGTGTACACACAAACATGAATGGAGGTAAGGCAGATGAAAAAGTTGTTGTCTTGTGAGTTCAATATGGATAGCGGTTTTGTGGAGCTGAAGTTCAATGATGGCAGTATGATTGCAATTAACTGCACCGCCGTGGAAAACGAAGTTGCCGACAATATGTATCAGCGTTCAGAGCTTGACTATCTTATCTACAATGACCCGCTTGCGTATGCCGACCTCATTTTGAATGGTGACCCGGAGGCATACCTCAAAGCAGTTACTGAGTACAAGCCTTTGGATTAGTATGCGAGGACAAAGATGATAAAAATTTGTAGGTGTGAACGATGAATATGTGCGAATGGTGTGATTACAAAGACAACGAATGGCTACTGCATAGATCCTTACATTGGTCTGTTTATTTAGCGGATGTACAGGACTATGTTGGCAGATGTATTTTGGTGCTGAATAGGCATTGCGGAAGTCTTTCTGAACTAAATAATTCTGAGTGGATTGAATTGAAATCAATCATAGACAGATTAGAGTTCGTTTATAAGGAAGTTTTGGGAGCTGAACTGAGTAATTGGAGTTGCTTACTAAATAATTTTTATAAAGAAACCACACCCAATCCTCATTTGCATATTCACGTAAGACCAAGATACAAAAATGCTATTGTAATTAACAATCACTCGTATGAAGATGCAGAGTTTGCCCACCACTACGCTCTTAAAAAAGAAACTTCATTACTCGATGATGATAGGCAAGCATTGTATGCACTAATGAAGAAAAAATTCGTTTTATAATGGAAAAGTAACGAGTATCGAAATATGGAGGAACTGAAAATGAGTAAATTTGCAGTGATCTTATATCCTAACTTTTCTTTGCAGGAAATCACTTGCCTTACGTCTGCATTGACGGTGTGGTTCGGTGAAAAGATTGATTTTATTGCAAGTGAGAACAAGGAATATTATAGCGAGGAAGGAATGTGTGTCATTCCAAGCAAAACTATTAGTGAAGTCAATATCACCGATTATGATTGTGTGATTTTGCCGGGGACGATCAATCCACTTCCTGCGCTGTACGATGAGAATTTGATTAACTTCTTGAAAAGTGGAATCAACACCGATGTTGTGTATGCGGCGATTTCCTCCTCTCCTTTGCTGTTGGCAAAGGCGGGCGTATTGAATGGCAAGAAGTTTACCGCTGGATTCTTTATGCAGATGACGGAAGTATATTCGTTTATCGAAAAAGAGAACTTTATCCATCAAGGAATCGTTTGCGACGGAAATGTTATTACAGGTATCGGTATGTTCTTCCGAGAGTTCGCTGAAGCTGTATTACAAAGATTTGACTTTGATATTGGAAACGGTTTTATGCGTGATAAACCCGAAAATTACACGGAAGAAGAACTTACTTTTTACTGGTCGGAAGAAGATTTTCGTGAGTTTTTAGAAGAACTGAAAGAGTATCAATAGAGAACTATTTGGAGAAAAATAAAATGATAATGATTGAAACCGAAAGACTTGTCCTTCGTAATGTTGCGGCAAAGGATGCAGACACTATGTTTGATTACCGCAACAATGAAATATGTGCAAAATATCAGCGTGGACAAACCAAAGATTTTGATGGTATTTGTGAGCTGATTGAACGCCGTAAAAACGATGCGATCTCTGTCGATACCCCATTTATGCTATCGGTTGCACTGAAGCAATCCGATGATATGATTGGTGAAATTGTGGTTATGCCCGAAGATGGCACAATTTCTATGGGATATACATTTCATTACAATTACCATCGTAAAGGATACGCTTACGAGGCACTAACAACGCTCATAAGTCTGCTTCACGAAAGATACCCGTCTTGGGATTTTATTAGCTTTACCGAGCCGGAGAATAAGCCGAGTATGGCTTTGTTGAAAAAATTAGGATATAAAGATATGGGCTACTTGCCTAATATGGAATCTCAAGTGTTTGGAAAATGGACAACTCCCACTACCGAGTTTGAGATCGCACAGGCAATAAACAACGGAGATAGTACAAATGGATGAAAAACTGCTTGGCAAATGTGGCTTTTACTGCGGTGCTTGCCCTACATACATAAAAGACGGTTGTCGTGGTTGTGAGGAAGAACATACTTCTGGAGATTGCTTCACCCGTGATTGCGTAAAAGAAAAGAAGCTGAATTTTTGCGGAGAGTGCAAGAACTTTCCGTGCGATACGATTATGACTAAGCCACACTCTACCGTGCTGGATAAGGATTGGCTTGCGTGGAAAAAGAAAAGCGAGAGGAACAGATAATGCCGGATAACAGAAATCGTAAACGACCGATACAGGTAAAGTTCTTCGTAGATGAAAAAGAGCAAGCTCTAATAAAAAAGAAAATGGAACAGGCAGGCATTGAGAATATGAGTGCCTATATCCGCAAAATGGTAATTGACGGATACGTTGTAAAATTGGATATGCCCGAACTTCGTGAGTTGACCATTAGAATGAAAAGCATCTCCAACAGCGAAAACCAAATTGCCAAGCGTGTCAATTCCACCGGCAATATCTACGAAGCAGATATTGAAGAAATCAAAAAGAACCAAGAAGAAATTTATGAGGGCATCCGAAAAATCCTCACATCACTTTCCAAGATAGAATGATGTTCAGCTCCGCAGGAGCGTAGCCGATTTTGAAAAAATCGTTGAAGGGTTTGGGATGTTGCCCAACAAGTTTTTGCAAAAATCAGCAAGGCTGAAATTTGCAAAAAGCACGATGTGTGTCCACACGTGCATTGCTTGCCAAGTATGTTTTAACATATTGGCAAGTATGCAAAGTGGGTACCGTCGTGCCCTGCTTGCCAAGTCTGAAATCGCAGAG